>DATBRP010000273.1:0-2799 GCA_036560245.1 Hyphomicrobium sp. | reverse complement strand
GTGATCGTCCAGAACAGCGCATGCCGCTCGATCTGCATCGGTTCCTATTCCTTCGCAATCGTCGATGTGGAAATTTGCATGAACCCGCCGCGTCAGGTTTTCGAACTCGTCGTTTCAGACAGCGTCATGTGCCGCAGCCATACGCGCAAGTAGGCTCCCAGCGACGCCACCGTCGTCACAGCCGCGAGGAGTGTCAGCAACTGAACCGGTCCTTTGAGTTTAAGCAGGAACGCTTCGTCGGCCAAAACGGCGCCGGCGAGCACGATCTGAGCAACCGTGTTCATTTTGCTGACGGCCAGAGGCTTCATCGGCGTCGGATGGTCGAGCAGCCACGACAATACCACGGCGATGACGATCAACACGTCGCGCGATACGACCAAGATCACGAGCCACGACGGCAGCCGGTCGGTTACGCCGAGCGCAATAAAAATGCAGACGATCAGGAGCTTGTCGGCAATCGGGTCGAGATAAGCGCCGAGCTCCGTCTCCCAGTTGAAACGTTTGGCAAGGAAGCCGTCGACGGCATCGGAGATGCCGGCCACGACAAAAACCAGAAATGCTGCTTGAAGCTCGCCAGTCAGCAACAGCCAGAAGACCACAGGTACGAGAATGACCCGGCCGAGCGTAATGAGGTTCGGTATGCTCACGCCGAAAATGATCCTGTCCTTGGGGCCGCCCCGCTTGCGGGTGCGCGGCTCGTCAAAGAGCGCGCAAACCTACCTACCCTCTCCAGGTTCGTTCCGTCGAGAACATCCTCCATCGCAGCGTGATAAACGCACTGCGCGCGGAGCTTTTTCCACCCCAGTGCGTGCCTCATACCACATGGATATCAATAATTTGGCCGGAGGACCAAGCCAGCATCGGTGTTGGCGAGGCTGAGGCCTCGGGCGCCCAGCGCGTTGGCGAGACTTCTTACGCCACCCGGATATTTCAGCGACACGTTGGCGTCCCGTTCCGACACAGACGCGATATTGAGCGCGTCAATGCCGGGCGTGTCGAGCAATTGAGCGCGGATCTGATCCCACTGACCGGGGTTCACGAATTCAACGACGAAAGACACCTCCTCGCCGCGGCCTCCGGTCGAAGCTTCCCACACTGGAACTCCGGCTGCGTTCTGCCCGGTGGCGCCTGACTTAATCGCCTTCCAGCGGCCTTCGAGCACCCCCAGCGCCACGACGGCCGCAAGCTGTGAAGCATAATCAAGATCGCCGTCTGAAATGCGGTAGACGCGTTTCAGAAGCAAAGTGCCGACGCTATCCCGCCCGGCGAGCGTCACGGTCAGCTTCTTCGACGTCATATCGGGTTCGGCCACGGCCACGATAATGCGCTTCGTGCCGTAGGCGTCGGTCACCGCGCGCAGACCTTTGTCGTCACCGGCGAGTAGTGCGTTAATAGAATCGGTGTGGAGATTGGGCTTCAGGTCCGCAATTTTAACGGGTGTAAGCGTGTGGTCGAGATCGAGCCCAGTCCAGGCGCGGCGCCAAATACCGGTATCGTTCGTGGCATTCGGCGGATTTCCCTGCAGCATCGCCGTGACGACGGTTACCGGCGCCGCCTGTTCGTCGACAAACGGGATACTCTGGCGCGACAGTACGGAGCGAACGGCGTCGGCCTGGAAGGAGAAGTCGAGGCTGGCGATATAATCGGTCGCCGAATTCCGCTCCGAACGCACCGTGACGCCCGATATGAGATCGACGGCCTTGACGCCTGAGAGCCGGGTCAGTTGCTTGTAGGCGGTTACCGGCACTATGCGCTTGAGAAGTGAGCGGAAGGCCGCCTGCTGCCCGTCCGCGAGCGCTTGCTGCTTGGCGGCGACGGCATTATCGGCGGTAGCTTGAACGGGGTAATTTGCGATTGTATAGGCCGCGTCGGGGCCGGCCGCGACCGCTTGCCGACCGCCTGTCGCGATGGCGACCGTCAATACCGTTAAAGCAATTGCGAGGTAGCTACCCGCGCGCACGGTGTCCCCCATCGTCGTCCTGATCCGGGCCCGAATGATCGACCTCTCCGAGCTTCGTTGCCCTCATCCTTGAGGGCTGCTACGACCCCCATGACGGGTTGGCAATGGGGCAAAAGTGAGTTTAACAGCAAGCCCCGTCTGCATGACCCACAAAGATGTTGAGACTTCCGTCTCGCGCTCCCTTTCCACGAGGATCGATGTCTCCGCCCAAGGATAAATCGCAGAAGCCGATCACTTATGCGGACGCCGGTGTCGATATCGACGCGGGCAACGCGCTCGTCGCCGCCATCAAGCCGCTTGCCAAGGCAACCAGCCGGCCAGGAGCCGACGTCGATCTCGGCGGTTTCGGCGGGCTTTTCGATCTGAAACGGGCGGGCTTCCAAGATCCGATTCTCGTCGCGGCTAATGACGGTGTCGGCACGAAGCTCAGAATTGCGATCGACAGCGGGCAACACACCACGATCGGCATTGATCTCGTTGCGATGTGCGTCAACGATCTCGTCGTACAAGGCGCGGAGCCCTTATTTTTTCTCGATTACTTCGCCGTCGGCAAGCTCGATACGGGCGTCGCGCGCGATGTTATCGCAGGTATCGCGGAAGGCTGCCGGCAAGCAGGCTGCGCACTGATCGGCGGCGAGACTGCCGAGATGCCGGGAATGTATAAAGCCGGGGACTACGATCTTGCCGGTTTCGCGGTCGGCGCGGTCGAACGCAACGAAGTTCTGCCGCGAAATGACATTGCCGTCGGCGACGTTCTGATCGGACTCACCTCGTCGGGCGTGCACTCCAACGGTTACAGTCTGGTACGCAAGCTCGTCGAACACGCGAAACTCGGCTGG
>DATBRP010000272.1:0-2782 GCA_036560245.1 Hyphomicrobium sp. | reverse complement strand
GACGCAGACCGTCGGTGCGGCCGAGATCCTGGCCGGCCTCGACTCCGGCTGGAAACCGCAGAGGCGCAATGACGGCGGGTTGACGTTTGACGATGCCATGTGGTTTGCGCGTTGGCATACGGCCGTCGGCGCGATCGTGGCAGCCATCGCCTGGACCGTATCGCCCGGCCTCCTGGCGTGGATGGCGCCGGTCATTCTCGGGCTTGTGCTGGCAGGTCCGGTCAGCTGGCTGACGTCACGCAAGGCTGGTCCGATCGAGCGCTGGGCGCTTGCGACCAACGAAGACCGGATGCCGCCCGCCGTTCTGATCGATGCCGGACATCGCGAACGTGATTGGGCGCGGCGCGCGGCGACGCCGGGAGGCCTCAGTCCAGAGCCCGAAGCAGCCGCGGCCTGAGCATATCGGCCTCTAGGTCTTGTCTATCTTCTCCGCTCCCCTCAACGAACGGACAAGCTCGCTGAAAATCTCGCGCACGCGCAAGGGCTCGGTATCGAGATAAGGAAGAGGGCGGGTTACTTCGACCGCAACGACGCCGAGACGGGCGGTCAGCGCTCCATTGAAGGCGCCTTCTCCAAGCCGCCGCGACAATCGCCGCAAAACGTCCTGCCCGACAAACTGGCCGAAAAGGTCATCGGTCATCGCAATGCCGCCCGTCGCAATGACGTGCCCCACGACGAGCCGGGCCAGACGCAGAGCCCCGAGCACGCCAGGGCGGCCGCCGTAAAGCCCCGCGATAGCGCGGAACATTCGTACGTTTTCGACGAGGACAAAGCCCATCGCGATCCACATGATCGGCGATAGTGCAGAGACCGTCGCGACCCGCCGCGCCGATTTCAGGATAACACGGCGCGCTTCGCCGTCGAGCGGGCGCAACAGCTCACGATCGGCAAGGCGGAGGAGTTCGCCCTGCTGCAAAACATCGCCCGTATGATCTCTAACCCGCGCCAATCCCCAGGCCATATCGGCTCTGCCGCGATAGTGGGCAAGCAACGCGTTGACGGCTTTGCGTTCGTCCGCCGCGTCGGGCTTTGCGATGGTTGCTTTGACGAGCGCCCGAAGCTTTGCGAGGCGCGCAAGCCGGCGAAAGCCTATCAGTTCGCGTAGCACAATGCCAACGATCGCGAGACCGATCACCGACATCAGACTGAAGGCGACCCATCCCACCCAATCCTGGCGCTCCAGCGCAATCGAAATTAAGCGGGTGAACCACAAGGCAGCGGCCAGCGATGCCAGCGCTCCAATGGCTGACAAGAGGATGCCGCCGAAGCGAAAGCCGCGGTTGATGTCGTTGACCGTCAGACGTCGCGCCGCCGCCGGGCTCGTGCGCCGTGACGTGACCGCGCCGCCGCTGGCGGCGAGCGCATCATCGCTTTCGACGTCGGCCGCAATATCATCCGGCGTAAACACGCGGGGTTTTCGCGGCGGCGGAGCATCGTTCTCGAACGTCATGCGAGATAGTCCGAAATGAGAAAATCGAGCGCACGATCCAGTCTGATATGCGGGAACGCTGCCGGCTTGCCATCGGGAAGTGTATCGGCGAGTTTCGGTGGTGCAAAGCGGACGAGTTCAAGGGATGTGGTTTTGGCACTTCTCGCGGCGCTCAAAGCAGCGGCCGGATCGATCGGGAGATCGCCCGGAAAAATTGCGGCCTCCGTCGTGCCGTTGAACATCACGCCGCCGATGCGCTCACCGCTGATCGGCGTCCCTCGCAGGCAGGGGAGAACCTCATTTCCATGTTTCGCGGTCGTCTCGCGCGTCGCGCGTAGAGCTGAAAGGGCTAGCGCGTTGACGCCGGCGCCTTCGGTTTGAGCGCGCGTTACGGCTTCATCGACGATTGTTTTGAGAATGGCCTCCAGGCGGTCGTGGCTCGAGGCCGGCAAATGGTCGGCCTTGGTCGCGGCGAAGAGAACGCGATCGATCTTTCGTCCCAGAAATAGCGACAGCCACGAATTGGCGCCGGGACGAAAGGCCTTGAGGATGGCCGTCATCGCGCGTTCGAGATCGCCGACGGCTTCGGCACCCCTGTTCAAGGCGCCAAGAACGTCAACAAGCACGATCTGCCGGTCGAGGCGAGCGAAGTGGTCATCGAAGAATGGCTTCACGACGGACGTCTTATAGCTCTCGAAGCGGCGCATCATCATCGCGGCAAGTGAGGCGCGGGGCGGACGCTCTTCCGACGTCAACGGCATCGGGAAGAATGTCAGCAGCGGCGAACCGTCGAGATCGCCGGGTAGCAGGAAGCGCCCGGGAGCCAGCGTCGACTGCGCGCCGCTCTCTCGCACCCGGCGCAGATATTCAGTGAAGAGCTTGGCGCCCGTCATCGCAATCTGCTCGTCTTCGGCAGCGGCCGGATCGGTGCCGGCGAGAAACGCCAGGAACGGCCTTGCAGCTTCAGCGCGCGCTGGCGTGGCCGCGAGCGCCAGCGCCTCGGCTGAAAACGTTCTGTAATCCTGCTCGAGAAGCGGCAGATCGATGAGCCATTCGCCGGGATAATCGACAATGTCGAGATGCAGTTTGGAAATGCCGACAGCGCGTTTCAGCAGTGACGCCGACTGATATTCAATAGTGACGCGCAGTTCGGAAATGCGCCGCGTGCTTTCGGGCCACGAGGGCGGCGACGACAAAAGATCGCCGAGGTGTGCCTCGTAATCGAAGCGGGGCACGCTGTCGTCGGGTTGCGGTTCGAGATAGGCGCGGACAATCCGATGCTCGGCGTCGGGTGCGAAAAACGGCAGTCGGCCGCCGGAAACGAGATTGCGGACAAGCGCCGTGATGAAGACC
>DATBRP010000271.1:0-2073 GCA_036560245.1 Hyphomicrobium sp. | reverse complement strand
GCGTTTAAGTGATCTTTAGATAATCTAGGCAACGATTCTAGAGCGTCGGCGCAGTGCGCCCGTACCATCGTGCCGCGACCACTCGGGAGTTTCCCAATGCGCATTAAGTCCTTGATGGTGCTGGCCGCGATAGCGGCGGCTATCTTCGCCGTCAGTCAATCGGCTTCCGCCTTTGATGCGTTGCACCGGCCCGATCTGCGCGTTCACGAGTACGATCCCGATAGAGCCGAGGCGCTCGATCGTTATTATCATTACTACTACGACCCGCGCGGCTGGTACCCGTATTACAATTCCGGCGAGTGGGGACGGCCCTACGTCAAGCGCTTCCGTGGCGAACTCCCGCCCTATTATGCATCTTGGGGCTCGAACAACCGCCGCTATCGCCACGTCGAATGGCATCGCCGTCATTATGGCGGTCATCGCCGCGGCGACTGGTAAGCAGTACCTCGTTTAAAAAATCTACCTCATCGCGCAGCCCCAGGCTTTGCGCGTTCGCGCCACATTTTTATGCTTTACGGAATGCTGCGTTCCGGACCCGATTCGGGCCCGGAACAATTCGATTTTGCTGTCGCCGTAGTAACGGCCAGGAGCATTTTGGAGGGGCCCAGGATGAAAAGTTTCGTAAGCGGATTGATGGCACTGACGATGGCGGCCGGAATGACGGTCGCGTCGGTTCCTCAGGCTCAAGCTTGGGGTGGTCGTGGCGTCGGCCTAGGCGTTGCCGCCGGGATCATTGGCCTCGGGGTCGGTGCAGCGATCGCCGATGGATATCGCGGTCCGCGCTACTACTCACGATACGATGACGGCTGCTTCCGCGGCCCCCGTGAGTGCCACTATACGCAGCGGCGCTGCTTCGAAAACGACTACGGCGACACGATCTGTCGCGGCGGCCGCTATATCTGCGAACGTCCGTTGGTCTGCGATTGAGCGTTACGATCCGCGCCTGACATGATCCCGGCCGGTGCGATGACGTCGCGCCGGCCGATTTATTTCCGCCGCGCCAGCATGGCGGCGTAAAGCGCAATCGCAGCCGCGTTCGACACATTGAGGCTGGCGACCGGGCCGTCCGTCGAAATGCGGACAAGCGTATCGCAAGTCTTGCGCGTCAGTTCCCGGAGGCCCTTGCCTTCGGATCCCATCACCAGCGCCGTCGGGCGCGACCAATCGAGATCTTCGATCGCCTGTTCGGCGCTGCCGTCGAGACCGACGACAGCGAAGCCTGCCGACTTGAGTTCATCGAGTGCGCGCGACAGATTGGCGACCAGCGCCACCGGCACGAGTTCGAGGGCGCCCGAAGCTGACTTCGCAAGCACGCCATTGAGCGGCGGACTGTGCCGGCGTGTCATGACGAGGCCGCTGGCGCCGAAGACGGCCGAGGATCGCAGCACCGCGCCGACATTGTGCGGATCGGTGACTTGGTCGAGCACGATCAGCGGACGTCCGCCCGCGGCTTCGGCCAAGTCTTGCCAGTCGGGTTCGGGAAGCGGCTCTGTCTCGAGCATCGCGCCTTGATGCACCGGGTCGGAACCGAGAAGCCGGTCGAGATCGCGTGGCGACACGCGCTCGATCATTGCCGTAATCGGCCCGACGGCTTCGACCAGGCGGCGCTCGGCGTTTTCCGTCAGCAACAGGCGATTGACGCGCCGCGCAGGGTTCTTGAGAGCCGCCTCGACGGCATGGAGGCCGAACAGCCGAACCGGCCCATCCGCGTCGTCCCCTCGGCTGGCATCTGCAACGTCTCGTCGCGGCGGCTTTGTTCGGCCCGATGCACCGGAGCGGCCACCGGAAAAGCCGGCGAAGCGCTTTTTCTCGCGCCAGGGCTTTTTGAAATGTTCGTTTGGCAGGACGTGTCTCGCGACTGGCTGGGCCGACCTCGGCCGATTGATGCCCGTTTACAGGGCGACGCGGCTCTGCAGGGCGCCGCGCAGGGCGTGCGCGACCGTTCGACCTTGCCGCTTTTCCGATTGACAGGGAAGGCCCCCGTGAAGATAACGCGGACGAAGGCCCTGCCCTCGACCGGCAGGGCGCTTTCGTTTGGACTGCAGGCATCCGCGCCGTCTGTCCTGTGGAGAG
>DATBRP010000270.1:0-3505 GCA_036560245.1 Hyphomicrobium sp. | reverse complement strand
CATCGCTTTCATCGCGAGCGATGTGCCTGAAGCGATGGAAGCGCGCGCGGCGCTGATCAAGCGCTACGGCGAAACCGAACCGACCGAGGCCGACGCCATCGTCGCGCTTGGCGGCGATGGTCTGATGTTGCAGACGTTGCATCGCTTTATCAACGACAAGATCCCGATCTACGGCATGAATCGCGGTTCCGTCGGCTTCCTGATGAACGATTACAGCGAAGACGACCTCAGGGAACGGCTCGCGGCAGCCGGGGTCAGCCGCATTCACCCGCTGTCGATGATCGCGACGGACAGCGCCGGCAAGGCTCACAAGAGCCTGGCGATCAACGATGTCTCGCTGTTTCGCCAGCGCTATCAGGCCGCCAAGCTGCAAGTGGCGATCGACGGCAAGGTTCGGCTCGAAGAACTGATTTGCGACGGCATTCTCGTCGCGACGCCGGCCGGATCGACCGCCTACAATCTTTCGGTGCACGGTCCGATCGTGCCGATCAAGGCGGCGCTTCTGGCGGTGACGCCGATCAGCCCGTTCCGGCCGCGGCGCTGGCGCGGGGCGCTCATTCCGAACAAGTCGCATGTCGCGATTACGGTGCTCGAAGCCGACAAGCGCCCCGTCAGCGCCGCCGCCGACGCGTTCGAGACGCGCGACGTCGTCAAAGTCGAGGTCGAGCAGGCACGCGCCATCGAGCTCTACATGATGTTCGACCGCAATCACGGACTCGAAGAGCGCGTGCTGACCGAGCAATTTAGGTTCTAGCGGGAAGCTCTTTTGTTGGCGCTTGCGACTCCGCTGCGCGGAGCCGGCCGCAAGCGCCGGACTCCTTATCGCCGCCAGCGCAGATTTTTCCGATCAGCTCATGCTGGCACCGGCCGGTTGGCGGGTTGCGACGTTGAGCCGGTTGTAGAGATTGCTTGTCGCGATCCAGAGGACCAGCGCGGCAAGCGCCGGCTCATCGTAGTGCTTTGCCGCCTCGTCCCATATCTCATCCGACACCGGATCCGACCGGTCGCTGATCCGCGTCACAGCCTCGCTCAACGCCAGCGCGGCGCGTTCGGCATCATTGAAATATGGCGCCTCTCGCCATGCCGACACGGCAAAGAGGCGTTCGTCGGTTTCGCCGGCCTCCCTGGCGTGCCGGGTGCTCATGTCGACACAAAAGCTACAGCCGTTGATCTGGCTGGCGCGCAGATGGACCAGCCCTAGCGTGTTCGTCGGCACGCCGCCTTTTTGCGTCACCGGGTACAACGCCCGGAGCGCTTTCACTGCGTCGGGAAGAACCAGTGCCGGGTTTTTCATGCGAGCTTGCATCAATCCGTCTCCGTCAAGTGTGTTGGAACCCCGATGCGGAACATCGGGGTTTTGTTGCTGACGTCGGATACCGGGCCTCATTGCTTGTCACATCGGACCGGTTTCGTTCGTCATGGCGATGACGGAACGCGATGAGGAAATGTGACAGATGGATGGACAAAAATTTTTGTCGGAGAGGTTCGAGGCCAATAGAGGGCATTTGCGTGCGGTCGCCTATCGGATGCTCGGCTCAACCGGCGAAGCCGAAGATGCCGTCCAGGAAGCGTGGCTGCGCCTCAGCCGCTCCGATGCGAGCGCGGTCGAGAACCTCGGCGGCTGGTTGACGACGGTGACGGCGCGCGTGTGCCTCGACATGCTGCGCGCTCGTAAATCGCGGCACGAGGAACCTTTCGATGCCCACACTCCCGAGCCGGTCGCCGACCGCAAAGACGAACCGGAGCACGAAGCTCTGATGGCCGATTCCGTCGGTCTTGCGCTGCTCGTGGTGCTGGACACGCTGACACCGGCCGAGCGCGTCGCGTTCGTGCTGCACGATATGTTCGACCTGCCCTTCGACGAGATCGCTCCGATCGTCGGTCGTTCGTCCACGGCGACGCGGCAACTTGCCAGCCGCGCGCGCCGTCGCGTGCAGGGAAAAACTACGGTTTCGGATATCGATCTCGCCCGGCAGCGCGAGGTCGTCGAGGCGTTTCTCGCGGCGTCGCACCGTGGAGATTTCGATGCGCTTCTTGCAGTGCTCGATCCGGAAATCGTTTTCCACGCCGATGCTGCGGCTGTGCGAATGGGGGCTTCGCCCGAAATTCGCGGGGCGGCAGCGGTGGCTCAGACATTCAAGGGCCGTGCCCAAGCCGCGCAGCCGCGCCTCATCGATGGCGCGGTCGGATTGGCCGTCATCCTGCGTGGCGAGATGCGCGTCGCACTGAGCCTGACGTTTGCCGGGGAGAAGATCGTCGCGATCGAAGCGATTGCCGACGCGAACCGGCTCGGCACGCTCGACATTCTACCCCTAGAAACCGACTGGCCTCCCCGACCGGCGCAAAACGGCGCGAGTTGAGAAGGCCATGATGAGGTGAATATGTTTCGTTGCTTTCTTCAGCGGGCGGAGCGGTGCTGATCCCGCTGCCGCCACGGACTATTCGAAAGCACGCATTTTTCGAGAATACGGCTGAGTCGGTTAAGGCTTCGTTAACACCGCGCCGAGACCGCCTTGTATATAGGCATCAGGTTGGCCAGTGCGTGATCAGTTTGTCCATCTCCGGACGCTCGCGTTCTTCCGGCTTCTCCATCGGGCGGCCCATATAGATGAAACCGGCGATCCGCTCGCCGTCTCCAAGACCCAGCGCCTCGCGCACGGTGGCGCTGTAGGCGATCCACTCCGTGATCCACGATGTGCCGAAGCCCAGTGCGTTCGCGGCCAGGCAGGTATTGAAGCAGAGCGCGCCCGCCGAGAGGATCTGCTCCCATTCCGGCGCGCCGGGCCGCGCCTTGATCGACGACACGACCCCGACGACCACAGGCGCGCGCAGGAACCGGCCGCGCTCCATGTCGAGGCGAACCGGCGACGGCGGCTGGCGGTCTTCCTTTTCGCAGGCCTTGGCGAAGATTTCCCCCAGGCTTTTCCGAGCCTCGCCCTCGAAAACGATAAACCGCCACGGAGTGAGCTTCTTGTGGTCTGGAACGCGCGCCCCCGTCGTGAGAATTTGCCGCAATTCCTCGGGCGTCGGACCCGGTTCCGCCAGCCGATCCGGCTTTACCGACCGTCTTGCCGCAAGAAATTCAAAAATCGGGGTATTCATGTCGCGTTCCGTTATGTTCTGGCCGCCGTCTCGCTATCGCAGGCGATGCCCTGTTACAATCGGAATCGGGCTAGGAGGCGTGAGGGGACGATGCGCCTGAAACTTTTGCATATCGCCGCAGTTTTTGCGGCTGTCGTCGGCGTCGCGGGGACGATCGGCGCCGCGCGCGCCGAGGATGCGCCGACGGCGATGCTCGTGGTCGACGGCTCAGGCTCGATGTGGGCGCGCTTGCCGCCGGACAATCGCGCCAAGATCGATATCGTGCGCGAGAAGCTCGCGACGCTTTTGCAGATGCCGTCGTCGACGCACATCGGCCTCGTGTCGTTCGGACATCGCCGCCGCGGCGACTGCAACGACGTCGAGTTGATCGCGCCGCCCGACAGTCCGCGTGAAAACATCCTTG
>DATBRP010000269.1:0-6174 GCA_036560245.1 Hyphomicrobium sp. | reverse complement strand
GTGCGCTACTCAGACGCGAAAGGAAGGTGCTTGAACGGAGCGAACCACATGAACCAACACCGGCGTCCCTCAACACCGTTTTCGAATGGTCAGGCGCCGGTGGTCCACAACCCGCCGCCACGGCCGTCGCATGACTGCCGCATGAGGGAGAAGCTAGGACGATTCGAGCGGTCCGTCATCGTTTTTGAAATACATATTGCGGTAGCAGAGGCAACCGATACCATATGTAGTGGTGTGGACAACTTGCTCGGTTGCCGCCGACGAAGCCTGATCTTATGGGATTTTGCCGCCGGTGGGCAGCGGGAGGGCGGTGTGGACGATCTGGGATTTCGCAAAATTCGATCGTCTCAGGACCGGAGCTTAGTGCGATTCCGCAGCGCTGCTGTTGCACACCTGCATCGACGCACACGCGTCTGGACATCATGCGTGCGGTGCAGCTAAGTCGATTGAAGCCGAACGGCATGAAAAGGACCCGCGAGACATGAGTTTTCTCGGCGAGATTTTCGCGTGGTGGGGTGGCAACACCTGGGGCACGCGTTTGTTCACATGGCGGAAGGGGCGACTCGTCGGCGAAGATGAGTTCGGCAACCGCTATTATCTACAGGCGCATGGCGTCGGCCCATTGGGCGTGCCGGCGCGCTGGGTGATCTATCCGAAGCTATCCGAGCCGAGCCAGGTGCCACCGGATTGGCATGGCTGGCTGCATCACACCGTCGACGCATTGCCAACGGACGAGCGTTATAAGCCGAAGCCCTGGCAGCAGCGTCACCAGATGAACCTGACCGGCACGGCGCGTGCTTATCGCCCCAAGGGCTCGATCCTCGGCAACGAAGCGCGGGCAAAAACGACGAGCGATTACAAGCCATGGCGCCCCCAATAAATCCGGCGATCTGAAAATCGCCGGGTTTCAGAGCCAGATGGCTGACGCGAACGAACGCGCGGATGCTCCGTTAGTGGAATTGCACTTGAAACGATTTTCGCTCCCGCAACCGGCAAACGCTTCAAAAAGGCGACGGGCAGTGGCCGTAACTGGCCCGCGAGCGCTTTTTCTTGCCTGTCTTCTGACGGCCGGCGCATCGCTGCCAGTTAACGCGGAAGACAGGATCGAAAACCAGGTCGCCGTCTTTTCCGCGCTCGACAAGGTCACGGCCCGCATCTCGAAATTCGAAGTCGAGCTCAACAAAACGGTCGAATTCGGCGCACTCAGGGTGACGCCGCGCGCCTGCTATTCGCGGCCGCCGACGGAAGAACCGAAGACGACGACGTTCGTCGAGGTCGATGAGACGCAGCTCGACGGATCCGAGAAACGCATTTTCACCGGTTGGATGTTTGCCGAAAGCCCCGGCATCTACGGCCTGGAGCATCCGACATACGATGTCTGGCTGACGGCTTGCGAAAAGCCGATCCGATCGACCGCCGAGCAGGCGCCGGCTCCCGGTCAGCCGGCTGCCAGCGGCGACGGTGCTGCGACAGCGGCAGCGCCCCCATCGGCCACGGATGACGGTGGCGCTCAGCAACCCGAAATCCGCCGCCGCGTCAGGCGCTAGTCTGCTCCGACGGATCGTGGTTGTTGACGGCTTGCGTGGATGGCCGCCTTTGCGGCCATGACGTTAATTTGGTCATCCTCAGACAAATTCGCATTTTTATCCGGCTCAGCCGAGCAGCTTCGCGGCCTTCGGGGCGAAATAGGTGAGGACGCCGGCAGCGCCAGCGCGTTTGAACGCGAGCAGGCTTTCGAGCACGACCTTATCCTCGTCGAGCCAGCCCTTCTCGAACGCAGCGGCGAGCATCGCGTATTCGCCGGAGACCTGATAGGCGAACGTCGGAACCGCGAAGGTTTCCGAAACGCGGCGCACGACGTCGAGGTAAGGCATGCCCGGCTTCACCATCACCATGTCGGCGCCCTCGGCGAGGTCGAGTGCGACTTCGCGCAACGCTTCATCGGTGTTGCCGGGGTCCATCTGATAGGTGCGCTTGTCGCCCTTCAGAAAACCGGTCGAGCCGACCGCATCGCGAAACGGCCCGTAAAATGCGCTGGCGTACTTGGCGGCGTACGACATGATCTGCGTGTCTTGATGGCCTGCGGCTTCGAGCGCGGTGCGAATGGCGCCGATGCGGCCGTCCATCATGTCGGAGGGTGCCAGCACGTCGGCTCCGGCCTCCGCTTGCACGAGCGCTTGTTTGATGAGCGCCGCGTTGGTTTCGTCGTTGACGATCTGGTCGCCGATGAGCAAGCCGTCATGACCGTGGCTGGTATAGGGATCGAGCGCGACGTCGAGGATGACGCCGAGGTCGAGCTTGGCGGCCTTGATGGCGCGCGTGGCGCGGCATACTAGATTGTCGGCGTTGAAGGCTTCGCGCGCGTCTTCCGTACGCTTGGCGGGATCGGTGTAAGGGAAAAGCGCGATCGCCGGAATTCCGAGTGCCACGGCCGTCCTAGCGGCTTCGACGATAAGATCGACGCTCAGGCGTTCGACGCCCGGCATCGAGGCGACGGGCAGGCGCTGATCTTTGCCCTCGATGACGAACATCGGCCAGATGAGATCGCTCGGCGACAAGCGATGCTCGGCGACGAGTTCGCGCGCCCAGGGTGCCTTACGATTGCGGCGCATGCGGATCGCGGGAAATCGGCCGATCGCTTCATTGGCTTTCTGGTCGTCAATGCTATGAACGGGCGGGCGCGAACGGATCGACATCGGGGCCTTCGATATATCGCTATTGGGGCTGAC
Source organism: Hyphomicrobium sp. (assembly GCA_036560245.1). Classification (GTDB taxonomy): domain Bacteria; phylum Pseudomonadota; class Alphaproteobacteria; order Rhizobiales; family Hyphomicrobiaceae; genus Hyphomicrobium_B. The sequence continues at coordinate 3,445 of DATBRP010000269.1, read as the reverse complement.
GGACATTGGCCACGGTCTCGACCGCAACGCAAGCTGTTCGCCGCAAGGCAGTAATGCGAAGAGTTAATCGCAGATCTTCTTGTATTTGCGCGGGGCCATGTCGACGTGAAAATGGTTGCGATGGTCGGCGTTGGCCTCGGGTCCGAGAGTCGTTCCAAAAATTTGGCAGGCGGCGGCGTGTGCCTCGTGAAGGAACGCCTCGATTTCCGGATCTGGCTCAGTGGCAGGGTTCGCGTGCATGGCGACGGAGGTCTTCCGGCCGGATCTACGCGAGTGGGATTTGTCGGGGCGTGCCGCCGGGCCGCCCAACCGGTCCGCCTTGCCGATTGAAAGTGCCGCTACACTCGTTGATGACGCTCCCGGCAAAGTGACGGTGACCGCTGGAACACCCTCGATGATCGTCGAGCGCGCGAGCCCCGCAGCCGGTGCGCCACTCGTCGTCGCCGTCGATGCTGGCGGAGCGCCGCTGGTTTGTTTGCCGTTCGCGAGGTTTGTCTGTGCCGCTTTGTCGGCGGCGGCAATGTCAGCGGCTTTCTTTTCGGCAGCCGATTTCTCGGCGGCGAGTCTGGCCAGGATTTCCCGTTGCGGCGTACCCCAGTCATCGAGCACGGATGCGGTTTTTGCCGAAGCTGTGATGAAGGCTCCGATATCGACGGCGTTGGCCAAGCCATGTTCGCTGAGCTTCGTCGTCTTGCGACCGTAAGCGTTGCGGCACGAATAATCGCTCATCGTTTCAATTTTCACGATGGCGGAGCCGAAATGCTTGCGTGCCAGCGGCTGCAGATCGTTTTCGAGCCAGGTCACGAGGGCTTCGGCCAAATCGCAGCGGACGATGGGAGGCGGCGAAAACGCGACCTCCGGATTTTGACCGATGCTGATGAGTTCGACGGGGGCCGGAGCGCCGCACGCGCCGTCTTTGATCGGCTCATGGGGAATGGCGACGGCGTGGATGCGCTGGAGAATTGCGGCGCAATGCGATTTCGCGTCGGCGATCTCGGCGTCGGTCCATTTTGCGTCGGGCTTTTTTGCAGCCTCCGCCTTGGCTTGATCTACCGTTTTCGGAAGCGAGGCAGGGATCGTCGTGGTGCCGGAGGCGGGCGTGTCGCCGGCAGGCGGATGATCATCGGGAGTTGCGTCTGTCGCTTCCGCCGGTCTGTGTTTTTTGAGCTTCGCGGCGCGCGCGTCGTTGGCGGTGTCGACAGCCAGCAACGAAACGGCGGTCGCGGCTAGAAGAATGATTGCCGTCCGGCCAAGGCGCGTCACGTGCTTCCCCTTCTTGGCGGGCTATCAAGGGCCGCGAATCGGTCATTTCCCCATCGACGCAGCAGTGTGGATAATTGCCGAATTCGTGTTGACAAGACAAGTGCGTAATGTCCGCAGAGTCGGATCCAACACAATGCAGTCAGCTTCGTGCGCCCGATCGCCGCCCAGAGTGGCGGGATAATCCAAAACAAGTCATACGTAGCGCATAGATTTCACACATCGTTGTCACCACTCTCGAGCCCTCAGTGAACGAACACCGCACTCAAATCGCGACGGCGGCGACAGACGCCCCAGAACCCAAGATCACGCTCGAGCGATCGCGTGCGGTGCAGGCATTCAGGCTGACGCGGCCGCGTGCACTCAATGCCTTCGATGATGAGATGTGTCGTATCTTGCGCGAAGAAATTCCGCGCGTCGCACGCAATCCCGACATCTACATCACGGCGCTGCTGTCCGGCAGCCCCAGAGCATTCTGTGCCGGCGGCGACGTCTTGGCTCTGACAGACGGAGCCAAGCGCGACATCGAAATTGCGAAAACATATTTACGGAACGAGTATTCGCTCAACTGGCTGCTCGAATGCTTCTCGAAGCCGATGGTATCGCTCGTCGATGGCCTCTGCATGGGTTCGGGCGCCGGATTGACGTCCTACAACACGCACCGGGTCGCTGGCGAAAACTACAAATGGGCGATGCCCGAGATAAAGATCGGGCTTTTTCCCGACGTCGGCATTGCCCATCTCCTGGCGCGGCTTCCGTGGCCGATCGGACTTTATCTCGGACTGACGGGGCGAACGGTTGAGCGAGGCGATGCGCAATGGCTCGACCTCGTGACACATTGCATCGCCTCATCCCGTTTCGATGAAATCCTCACTAAACTGGCGGACGCGGAACCCGTCGATCCGCTTCTCGACGGTTTGAATGAAATTCAGGGCGAGGGCGCACTACAGAAAGATTCCGGTCTCATTCGGGATCATTTTTCTCATTCGACCCTGGGAGAGATATTCCAATCTCTCGCAAAGGCGGATGCGTCCGGTTCAGAGTGGGCGAGAGAAACGCTTCTCGGCATGCGCAAGAGTTCGCCGCTATCACTTGCAATAACCGATCAACATATTCGCAACGCTCGCGCGCTCGATATTCGCGGGACATTGATCGAGGATTACCGTTTGGCGGTACGGTGTCTCGAAGCGCACGATTTCTTTGAAGGCGTGCGGGCGGCTCTACGCGATAAAGATGGAAAGCCGAACTGGCATCCGGCGCGGTTTGAAGATATTACACCGGATATTATCGCGGCTTATTTTGCGCCGCTTGATGGGCAGGATCTGGTTCTGCCAAGCCGGACGGAAATGCAGGCCGCTCGCGTCTGATTTCAGAGCCGGAATTGCCGACAATTTTAGCCGGCGCGTTATCGCAATTTTGACCAAGACAACAAAGTCCGGGATTATATTAGTTAAAATACCGCTCTGAAACAGGGCCGGTACTATTCTTTTACTATATCTATTTAGGCGAAATTCAGGGCTTTGCGTTATCTATTTGTCAAAACCCGGGGCAAACCGGGTAGGCGTCAAACAGTATGAGGCAGCGTTATGAGTCTAGCGTATGAGGTGGCGCGTCAGCGCACGCCGGTGCAGGAAGAAGGCTTTCGCGGCGAATATTTGCAAGCGTTGCGTTTGATCGAACGTCTCCATCGTCTCCTTCTCGACGTCATCAAGGACGAGTTCGATCGTCAGGGTGGTGCCGAGCTCAACAGCGTCCAAGCTTTGCTGCTCTACAACATCGGTGAGAGCGAGCTGACGGCCGGCGAGTTGAAGACGCGGGGCTACTATCTTGGCTCCAACGTCTCCTACAACCTGAAGAAGCTCGTCGATATGGGCTATATTCATTACAAGCGCTCGGACACCGATCGGCGCTCGGTCCGCGTCAGCCTGACGGACAAGGGGCTCGAAGCCCGCGATATCGTCAGCAAACTCTATCTGCGTCAGCTCGGCTCGGTCCAAAGCGTGGGCGAAGTTTCGGGCGACGACGTCAAGGGCTTGAACAAGGCGCTCGTTCGCCTTGAGCGCTTCTGGTCGGACCAGATTCGCTATCGCCTCTGAGGAACCGGCGCGCCCGGTTCTTCGGCACTAAGACTAGCACTGCCGCCTATTTACGGCCGCACCGCAGCTTTGCGGGGCGGCCTTTTTGC
>DATBRP010000268.1:0-2706 GCA_036560245.1 Hyphomicrobium sp. | reverse complement strand
CGCTTCCAAGGTGGTCCGGAGCATATCACGAGGCCGGGCAACGGTGAAAACCAGACCTTCGTCGATTGCACAAAAGAACGACAGGCTTCCGTCCGGATTCACGCTGCGGATGCAGCGGCAGTAATAGTTGCCGCCGATTTTTACGACGAATGGGTAGGAGGCGAAGCTGTGGGGGCCGAGGTCTTCGAGCCTCAACCCGATTGCAGCGGCGTATTCGCGTGCCGCAGGCTCGGCATTGAGCTCATAGACGATGCGGTTTTCGGTATCGGCGGCCGTGACCACGAGCTTGACTTGCGTCGGTTCGAAATTTTGCGTCCTGAAGATGCGGACCGGATGCGCCGTCTCGATAACGAAAAGAATGGCGCCGCGCCGGATCGGCTTGCCGCGATGGATGAGCACGGTGTTTTCGAAGACGAGTCCGTCGCCTGCAGAACCGCCCACGAGTTCGATGCCGTCCAGAGACAGGTTTATGGCGGCGGTCAGCGCTTCTTCGGCGTTCGAGAGCCCATCGATGAGGACGAGCGCGAAAATGTGCTCCTTGGCCGAGCGGCTGGCGCCGCCGATCATTTGAATGCGGAGCCGGCGGGCAATCTCGGACGCGCGCTCGACGCCGCCCTTGTCGATGTCGGGGATGACTTCGCTCATCATCCGGAAACCCGCTTCCGGGAACGCAATGAAAACCATGCCGCCTTGCATCATTCCAAGGGGGCCGATTTCGCCGGACGTACTGCAGCCTGAGACGTGCGTCTCAGGGAAGTCTTGCTTCAGGGCTTCGAGTAAAACGCCGGGATCGCGGTCGATCGAGAAGAATACGATGATGTGTTGGAGGATGTCGCCGGCAAGCTCTGCACGCACGGCTGCCACGGCCTCACGAGTGGGGAGAGAACTCGCCACGACGCGAACGCCACACGCGGCGCGAGTGGACCTGATCGACATTCAAAACTCGATTTGCCGTTTCATCATTCATCGAAACGCCTTTGTACTCGGTTTCGTCGTTTCGATGCTGAAGGGTGCCATAGGGCCTGCACCTCGGCAATGGCGTGCACGGATGTTTAGTCAAGCCACGCTCCGGGTCGAAAGTCTGCCGACTTTCAACGAAATAGCTCCCTCATAAGGAGCGCGCCCGGGCTTGGTTATCGCCGCTGGTAGATGATGATCGACAGATAGGTCATCGGCGTCTTGACGAGGCGCGCCGGCCCATGCGGCGCGGCGCTGTCGAAGAGAATCGCATCTCCGGCAGCGAGATGATAGCTGCGGTCGGCGTGGGCGTATTCGACTTCGCCCGTCAGCATGAAAATGAATTCGACGCCGTCATGCTGGAAGCCGGTGTATGCGACGGCATCGTCCGACAGCGTGATGAGATAGGGTTCGACGACGACATCGCCGTCGAGCGAGTGGCCGAGAAGCTGGTATTGGTGGCCGACCTTGGTGCCGCGACGGCGGATCACGACGCCTTCGCCGGTTCTTACATAGGAACAATCGCGGCGCTGCTCGAACGACGCAAACAGAACCGTCAGCGGCAAGTTCAGCGCCGAGGCAAGCATCTGCAACGTACTGAGCGACGGCGAAATCTGCCCGTTCTCGATTTTTGAAAGCATGCCGGGAGAAATTTGCGCGGCGAGTGCAAGCTCCGCGACGGTCAAGCCCGCGTGCTTGCGGTGATGCCGTACCTGATGGCCGATGGCCTGCTCGAGCGTGTGTTCTGCTGCCCCTGGCGCGCTGGACCCGGTGGTAAGAGCCTCGGGTTCGACGAGGGCGACAGAAGTTTTACGAGATTTGTCCGACATGGAGGCCTTCCGCCCTCCGAGTGCAGCCAGATCATGGTCGAGGGGCCGCGCAGGTTTGCACGTCTCGAAAAAATTTTCCACCGCGCAGCGTTGGGCACGTTGCTGCAGGGCAAAAATTGCGAAATTAGGCGGAAATTCTTTCGTTTACGCACGCATTGCATAGCCAATTTAGGAAATCCACCGCGTAGGTACGCGCGCAAGCAAAGTCGTAGCCCTGCCCATCCGCCAGCCGCCATACGATGACGCCGAGGTGCGCGGCGTGCGTGATGGCGACATCCCCCGGCTTGAAATTGCGATCGTGAAAATCGATGGCCATGCTGCGGCCAAGCACGTCCGCCGCGGTTGCGCCCGTGACGCGGAAGATCATCCGGTTGTCGCTGACATCGACGACAGAGGCCGCGCCCTTGAAGGCTTTCGCAAGCTCTGCACTCGGGTCAACACCTGTGATCAGCGGTTCGATGACGAGCCATTGATCGGGTCCAGCCCAAACAACCATCTTGCCGGCGGCTTCGACCATGCGCGGGGTCGAAGGGAGCGACATTCCGAGTGTTGCGCCAACGCGCGCCTCCAAGCCCGAGCGCATCCCGCGCCGGGCGGCGACATGCGTCATGGCAACGTCGTCGCGCACGGAAATCGTCAGGCCGCCACGATCGAAGACCGTACCTTGCAGTTGGTCAGACACGAAGCCGCGCTCCTTCGCTATCGTAGAACACCGGCGAGACAACCTCGACCGGCGTGTCGCCGCCCCGCACCGGATCATAAGCGCGAACGATCTCGCCCACGCGCGTATCCCCACGTGAAAGCAGTCCGAGCCCGATCCAATGTCCGAGGGACGGAGAGTAGGCGACGGACGTCATGTGGCCCTGATCGTTCGCGGCAGTCGCCTCTGCGTCTTGAGCGATGAAGTGGGCTCCGGATC
>DATBRP010000267.1:0-4907 GCA_036560245.1 Hyphomicrobium sp. | reverse complement strand
CATGTATTTGATCGGCACCGAGATGGACTTCAAAATCGACAAACTCTCCTCGCAGTTCGTGTTCAACAACCCGAACCAGAAGGGCGCTTGCGGTTGCGGCGAGAGCGTCAATATCGAACCCGCGACGCCTGCGGGGCTGGCGCCCGCCGACAACTAAAGCCGGGCACGGCCGGCTACTTTAGGCGGGACCGATGTCCGCGAATGCAGGCCTTCTCGAACTCTTGAAGGACGCGTTGAACCGTTTGGGCACGGTGGATGGCCGGCGCATGTTCGGGGGCATCGGCGTCTATTTCGACGGCACGTTTTTCGCCATTATCGACGACGGCGTCCTTTACTTCCGGACCTCGGACGCCACGCGGCCAGACTTCGAGGCCGAGAACTCTCGCCCCTTCACCTACGCAACGAAAAACGGGCCGGCGGCACTCCGTTCCTATTGGCGCGCGCCTGAACGGCTGCTCGACGATCCCGATGATCTTCGCGACTGGGCAGGTGGGGCAATTGCCGCCGCTCGCGATGTCAGACTTGCAAAGGAGCGGAAGCAAACCAAGCCCGCACCCGCCAGCGTTTCCGCCGCCACGCCGACGAAACGGAAATCCAAATCGACGAAGCGCTGAGTCTCAGTCCCGCCCAGGAGCTTTGACCGGGCGGGGAGGCTTGCGCATGAATGCCGGGACATTCTCAGCAAATCCCAACCGATCGTCACCCTTGCGAGGAGCAGCGATTGCCTTCTCGCGCGGTTCCCTCGCCGCATCGCGTGAACCAGCCTGACGCTCGCCGGAGGGTTGCCGCCGGGGAGCTTTCGGTGCGTCGGTCCAGCTATCGGCAGCCGGCTGCGCTCGGGGCGCAGGGCGAGGTTGCCTCTGTTGTTCGTCGCGTGCCGGTTGCTCGGCGGACCGCGGACGATCACGCTCGGGGCGCCGTTCCCTCTGGGGTTGACGCTCGCCGCCGTGGGCGTTGCGCTCGGCTCCACGGCCAACAGCGCGGTCCTCAGGCGCTTTCGGCGCTTCGGGGTCGCGGACTGGGCGGTCACCAGCGCCAGACCTCGGTCTTTCCGGAGGACGGTCCCCACGCTCGCTGCCATTTCGAGGCCGCGCGGATTTTCCGGCAGGAGCACTACGCCCACCACGTCCGCGACGCCGTTTGCCGGCACCCGCGATGTCTTCTTCGGTCGGAGGTTCGCCAAGCCAGACTGCGCTTTCGCCCGTCACTTTCTCGATGTCCGAGACGAATTTCAGGTCGTCCGGACTGACGAGCGAAGCCGAATACCCTTCGCGGCCCGCGCGGCCCGTGCGGCCGATGCGATGCACATAGTCGTCGGCGGCCCAGGGCAAGTCGAAATTGAACACGTGCGAAACGTCGGGAATATCGAGACCGCGCGCCGCAACGTCGGACGCCGCCAGCAGCATGATCTCACCGGCGCGGAATTTGTCGAGCGTGTCCGTACGGCTCGTCTGGTCCATGTCGCCATGCAGCGCGCCGGCATTGAAACCGTGTTTCGCCAGCGATTTGTGAAGCACCGCGACGTCGCGTTTGCGATTGCAGAAGATGATCGCATTCTTGACGTTGCCGTTGCGGATCAGGTCGCGAAGAACTTCGCGTTTGGCCCAGTCTTCACCGTTGGCGCAGTAAACGAAGCGCTGCGTAATCGTCTTCGCAGTCGTCGCGGGCTTCGCGACTTCAATGCGAATGGGATCATTCAGGAATTGACTGACGAGACGTGTAATTTCGGGCGGCATCGTCGCCGAGAAGAACAGCGTCTGCCGCCGTGGCGGCAGCAGTTTGCAGATCTTTTCGATGTCGGGAATGAAGCCCATGTCGAGCATGCGGTCGGCTTCGTCGATGACGAGAATTTCGACGCCCATCAGCATGATGCGGCCGCGGCCGAAATGATCCAGTAGCCGTCCAGGCGTCGCAATCAGAACATCGACGCCGCGATCGAGCTTCTTCACCTGATCGTCCATCGACACGCCGCCGATCAGCAGTGCCACCGCCAGCTTGTGATTGACGCCGTATTTTTCGAAGCTTTGCGCCACCTGCGCGGCGAGTTCGCGTGTCGGCGCCAGAATGAGGGAACGCGGCATCCGCGCCCGGGCGCGGCCGGATTCGAGTCGTGTGATCATCGGCAGGACGAACCCCGCCGTCTTGCCGGTGCCCGTCTGGGCGATGCCGAGCACGTCGCGGCCGGTTACGGCAACCGGAATTGCAGCGGCTTGAATTGGGGTGGGATTAACGTAACCGGCAGCCGTTATGGCCGCCTGGACCTTGGGCGAGAGCCCTAGGTCAGCGAACGTCTTGCTTTCCAAAAGTCGTATTCTCCATCTGCACAGCTCGGATGGTCCGGCGCGGATGCACCAGACAGTCGATCAAGAGCGCAGGGGGAAGGTGCCGAAAAGGTCCAAAGCCGAATAAGGAGTGCGGATCAACGAGCATTAAAAATGCGCAAAATCGATCCCCTGCGCTCCGGCACGCTTGGGTGCTCGCACACATCCCGGTCGAGCGCAAGGAAAAGTCGGTCGTTTCAGGGCGTAGCCGCGAGGTTCTGTCACAGCTGCCACGCGAACACGGGGCAGCTGTGATGGTTCTAGCGCCGGTAGGCGGCTCGTCTTCCACGGCGCAGTCGAATGACCGTCAAAACGGCTATTCGTCGAGCAGCCACTTGCCGAAGACGCCGCCGATGACGCCGCCGAGGATCGGTGCAGCCCAGAAGACCCAGACCTGCGAGAGCGCTTCTCCGCCTGCATAAATGGCGGGCCCGAGGGCACGGGCAGGGTTGACCGACGCATTAGAGATCGGAATGGCCATCAAGTGGATGGCTGTCAGGGTTAAGCCGATGGCGAGCGGTGCCAGCAGGCTTGGGCCATTCGCCCGTGTCACGCCCATGATGACGAGAACAAAAAATGCGGTCAGCACCGTCTCAAGAATGAAGACCTGGGACAGACTCGCCTTGAGCATCGATAAGTCCCCGTAGCCGTTGGCCGCAAAGTTGGGGCCGGTATGCCCGACGAGGGAGAAAATTCCACAAGCCGCACAAGCGCCGATAACCTGCGCCACAATGTACGGCACAGCTTTGCTTGCCTCGAAGCGGCCGCCCGCAACGAGGCCAAGCGTAACGGCTGGATTGAAGTGAGCGCCCGAAATCTGTCCGACCGCATAGGCCATCACCATGACGGTGCATCCGATCGACAGCGCAACGCCCAGAATTCCGGCTGCGCCTGCGGGCGCTCCGAACGAGTAGAAGGCGGCGCCCAGAACGGATGCCACCAGCATAAAGGTGCCGAAGGCCTCGGCTGCGAGTGCTCTGCTGTTCATGTAGTTTTGTCCCTCTGGTGATATTCCCGCGCATCGGCTTTTTCGCGCCTCTGCTCGGACCACGGCAGTTGCCGTCGAAGCGCCGACCGTTCGCCCCGCAGCGAATCGGTTTGCGTGCGGCAAGATGGTAGCGGAGGCTGGTTTATTGGGCGAGGCCGCAGCCGGCTCAGGCGTTGGGCCCGATGTGCGAAAAAATGTTACCGGCCCGTCGCAAAGGCAGGATTGCTTATTTGTCGTATTAGCTGAATTGATTTTTTGAACGATACTCTATGGCGTAGACTAGCGTTTTCGGAATGCCCGCACGAAATTGAAACGTGAGGTCTCGATAGATGACTGTGAATGCCGGTTCTGCTCTTAGGACGGCCGACCTGACCGTACCGAAAACGTCGCCTGACGCCAGCTCACGCGGCTCCGCTGATGCCGCCCGGACGAAGGGTGTGCGCCGGGGAGAGGCCATTCGAGAACTCAAAAAGCGCGATAATTACACCAATTTCCGGCACATCGGGTTCGTTTATCTCGTGATCGTCGCGTCAATCGCGGCGACGACCTGGAGCTATCACCTTGTCGCCGAAGCCGGTCTCGGCTGGTGGTGGGACATCCCGATGACCCTCATCGCAATCACGGCCGTGGGTGCATCGCAGCATCAATTCGGCGGCGTGATCCATGAAGGCACGCATTTCATCCTATTTGAGAATAAGACGCTAAACGAGCTAGCCTCCGATTGGCTTGCCGCATTCCCGATCTATACCTCGACTTTCCATTTCCGTTTGCATCATCTCGCGCATCACCAGTTCATCAACGACCCGGTGCGCGACCCCGACGTCGCCCAGCTGCACGACAGCGGCCACGATCTCGATTTTCCGATTACCCACGTCGAAATGCTTGCGGCTCTGCTGAAGCAAATCTGGCTTCCCAATCTTTTCCGCTACACGTTGGCGCGAGCTCGCTACAGCGCTCTCGGAACCGTCAATAATCCTTATGTCGACCGCGAGCGTCGTGGTGAACGTCTGCCGACATTGGCTGGCATCATCTATGCCGTCGGCGCTCCCGCTATCGTAATCCCGCTGCTTCATGCGGGACACGGGGTTTGGGCGTTCGTGGCGCTAGGCGCCGCGACGGCTCTGGTCATCACCTATTTCGCATTGCTCGATGAGGACAAGCTCCCGCACGCGCACGTCGAAACCGTCATTTCGCACCGGACGACGAACATCAGCCGTGTCGTCTACATGGCGATGGTCTACGCGGCCGTGAGCGGCATCCAACTCGCGGGATTGGCGCCCGCATGGCACTATTTTGCGCTGCTCTGGATCGTGCCGTTGTTCACGACATTCCCGCTGTTCATGATCATGCGTCAGTGGGTGCAGCACGGAAACGCGGATCGCGGACGCTACACGAATACGCGCGTCTTCCTCGTCAATCCGTTCATTCGCTACGCCGTGTTCCCCTTCGGCATGGATTACCACCTGCCGCATCACATCTACGCGTCGGTGCCGCATTACAAGCTGGAAGGCCTGCATGAGCTTTTGATGCAGGACCCGGAGTACCGCGAAAAAGGCGTGGTGGTCGAAGGCTACTTCAACTCGCCGAACGGCGACGAT
>DATBRP010000266.1:0-1797 GCA_036560245.1 Hyphomicrobium sp. | reverse complement strand
GGCAATGGCCAACATCGCCCAGCCGAGCAGGCACGAAACGATGGCTCGTTGAGGCTCAAACAAAAACAACGATGCCGCCGCGATTGCAGTCGCGCCAACAATCATCGCTGCGGAGGTGCGTCGTGAGATCATGGAAGCCGGGTTGGCAAGAGGCACCCCGTCTAGCAGCCTTTGCCGAACTGTGCATCATCGAGGCGCGTCCTCGCTCGATGTTCGCCGCTAATTAGGACGGCAGGCGGCTGCTTGGTGCACGCCCGCTGGTGGAAGGCGAGGGATTGTGGCTACAATCTTCGTTCTCGCGCGGCGTTTTGAGGCATTTGTCGCTGCGGCGCAAAAATGAGCTGTAAAACACTGATAAATCTCGCGATCTGCTTTTTCTGCATAACGGTTATAACCGGCCCGCGCGTTGCCGTGGGATTTAATTTCGCAGATGCACAATGACGTCTCGAGACGACGATCGTTGGACATTGGCGCGATGAACAATCCTGAATTTATTGGCAAGAAGTCGAAGGCCGCAGGCGGCTGGGGCGCTCTCAAAAGCTGCGGCAAGAAATTGCTGTCCAGCGGCGTGCCTCTTTCCGGCGCCGTCACGATGCTCAAAGCCAATCAGCCGGATGGTTTCGATTGCCCGGGGTGCGCGTGGGGCGATCCCGAGCACGGCTCGTCATTCGAATTCTGCGAAAACGGTGTCAAGGCCGTGGCCTGGGAAGCGACCGATAAGCGGGTGCGCCCGGACTTCTTCAAACGCCACACCGTGAGCGAGCTTCGCGGGTGGACCGACTATGAACTCGAGCGCCAGGGGCGATTGACGCATCCGATGCGTTACGACGCCGCGAGCGATACCTATGTTCAGGCGACGTGGGACGAGGCATTCACGGAAATCGGAAGCATCCTGAAGGGGCTCGACAGTCCCGATCGCGCCGAATTCTATACTTCCGGCCGGGCGTCGAACGAAGCCGCCTACGTCTATCAGCTCTTCGTGCGGCTCTACGGCACGAACAATTTTCCCGACTGCTCCAACATGTGCCACGAGGCGAGCGGCGTCGCGCTTGAGCAAGCGATAGGCATCGGCAAGGGCACGGTCGTGCTCGAGGACTTCGAGAAGGCCGACGCGATTTTCGTCATCGGGCAGAACCCCGGTACCAATCACCCACGCATGCTCGGCGATCTGCGTCGTGCGGCCAAGAGGGGCGCCCGCATAGCCGTCTTCAATCCGGTGCGGGAAAAGGGGCTCGAGCGCTTCGCCGATCCGCAAGACAAACTCGAAATGATCACGGGCGGAAGCACTGCGATTGCCAGCGAATACTATCAGGTGCGCCTTGGCGGCGACATGGCCGCGGTGCGCGGCATGGCAAAGGCTGTTTTCGCCGCCGACGAGGAAGCGCTGGCCGCCGGCAGACCATCGGTTCTCGATCTCGGATTTCTTAGTCAGCACACGGCCGGATTCGACGACTATCGCGCTAGCGTCGAAGCAACGAGCTGGGACGCGATCGAAGATCAGTCCGGCCTCTCACGCGCTGAACTCGAGGGCTTGGCGCAAATCTACATCGGCTCCGAGCGGACGATCTGCACCTGGGCGATGGGTGTCACGCAGCATCGCCACTCGGTTGCGATGATCCGCGAGATCGCGAATTTCATGTTCTTGCGCGGCAATGCCGGCAGGCCCGGCACCGGCCTTTGTCCGGTGCGCGGCCATTCCAATGTTCAGGGCGACCGAACCGTCGGGATCAACGAGAAGCCGTCGGACGCTTTTCTCGACTCGCTCGAAAAGGAATTCGGTGTTCCGATGCCGCGCCG
>DATBRP010000265.1:0-2852 GCA_036560245.1 Hyphomicrobium sp. | reverse complement strand
GCCGCGTTCGTCGCAGCGTCGCCACCCTTGAGCGCCGCGGCATCGCCGCGCGGCAAGCCTGCATCTTCAGGCGTCAGATCGAAAGCAAAGATATCGCCGTTTTTCAGTTCGGCGACGTACGTGGCGCAGGTCGTGGTCAATTCGTCCATGCCGTCGTCGCCGTGCACGACCCAAGCGTGCTCCGAGCCGAGCTTGCGCAAGACTTCCGCAATCGGCGCGACGAGCTTGCGATCGTAGACGCCGAGCACCTGGCGTTTGACCTCGGCAGGATTGCTGAGCGGTCCGAGCAGATTGAGGAGCGTGCGAAGCCCGAGGTCGGCGCGAATGGGCGCCCATGCCTTCATGGCGGGGTGATAGAGCGGCGCCCATAGAAAACCGACACCGGCATCGGCGATTGCGCGCGATACGACCACGGGCGGAACGTCGAGCTTGACGCCGAGGGCTGCGAGCACATCGGATGCGCCGGAAAGCGATGTCACGGCGCGATTGCCGTGTTTGGCGACGATGGCGCCGGCACCGGCCGCGACGAACGTCGCGCATGTCGAGATATTATAGGTTCCGCTGCTGTCTCCGCCGGTTCCGACGATATCGATGGCGCCGGGCGGTGCATCGACCGTCGTCATGCGGCCGCGCATGAATTTGGCGGCGCCCGTGATCTCGTCCGTCGTCTCGCCTCGCAGGCGAAGACCCATCAGAAAAGCGCCCATCGCGACCGGCGGCGCGATGCCGGACATCAGCAGGTCGAATGCCTGCTGCATGCCGTCGTCGCCGAGGCTCTCGCCGTCGGCGATGCGGGTCATCAGACGTTTCAGTTCACGCGCCGGGTTGGCAACCGTTGTTGTCACAGGTCAGGCCGCCTTGCGGCTTTTCGGCTTGAAGCCGGCGAGGGTGAGGAAATTCGCGAGCAGGGCGTGGCCTTGTTCGGAGGCGATGCTCTCAGGGTGGAACTGCACGCCATGCACCGGATGCGACTTGTGTTGAAGGCCCATGATGATGCCGTCGTCGGTCTCGGCAGTTATTTCGAGACAGTCGGGGAGCGTCGTGCGCTCGACGATCAGCGAATGATAGCGCGTGATCTCGAACTTTTTCGGCAGGCCCCTGAAGATGCCCTTGCCGGTGTTGGTGATGGTCGAGAGCTTGCCGTGCATTGGCGTGGGGGCGCGAACGACCTTGCCGCCGTAAGCCTGTCCGATCGCTTGATGACCGAGACAAACGCCGAGCAGCGGGATCGTCGGGCCGGCCTTTTTTATGAGATCGAGACAAACGCCGGCTTCGTTCGGCGTGCACGGACCGGGCGACAGAACGATCGCCTGCGGTTTCTTTTCGAGAACCTCTTCCGTCGACACCTTGTCGTTACGGATGACGACGCTCTCGGCTCCAAGCTCACCCAGGTAGTGGACGAGATTGTAGGTAAAGCTGTCGTAGTTATCGATCAGGATCAGCATATCGACCTTCGCCTGCAGCGCGGGCACTGAGTACCACCATATGATACGCCGTTCTAGCAGGCCAACGGACGCGGGATATAAGGAATATGGTCCTGGTCCGGCGACCTTTCAAACCGCTTCAAGCACGATCGCGGGGTGTGATGAACGCTTCGAGATGACCGGAAGCGGGCCCTACGTCCCGCCAAGCCACCTCGGGGAAAGTAAACAGCGCCAGAGCGGCGGTCGGAAATTTGTCCTCCAGCCGCGATATGGATTTCGCGTCGCCGGTGCCTGTCAGCATCAGGGCGAGGCCGTGGAGACCCGGATTGTGGCCGATCATCAGCACCGTCTTGTGGGCGATGGGAACGCTCTTCAGTCGCGCCAGAAGAGTCTCGGGGCTGGTCAGATACAACTGATCGTCGAAGACCGTCTCGGCGCCGGATCCTTTGAGGCTCGATTCCATGAGGGCAAGCGTTTCGCGCGTCCGCTTCGCCGGCGAGCAGAGGATAAGCTGAGGTTCGAACTGGAGGCTCTTGAGTCCTTTGCCCATGACCGGCGCGGCGGAGCGTCCGCGCTCATTCAGGGGCCGGTCGAAATCGTCAAGATCTCCCGCCTCCCAGCTCGATTTAGCGTGACGGAGAAGTGCGAGAGAAAGCATTGCGGCCCGGAGCTGGCGTTGCGGATAACGGATCGACTCTATAGCACGCCGTTGGTGCCGTTAAGCGGTAGGCCACAGATTCGCGCTGCCGCAATGAAAGGCTCGTGACAGATGGAGTACGTGCTCGCACCGTTTCTGTGGCTGCTCGGCCTGCTGGCCAGCATTCTGCTGTGGATCATCACGCAGCTGTTCTGGATCGTGCTTTGGCTCGTGCTTCCGATCATCGTGATTGGGTTCATCGCGCTGCGGGTTGCCGAGCGCGTCGTTGGGCAGGAGCGGGTTCGCGCGTGGGTCAAGGTGCGCACGCAGAAGTACGGCACCGCAGCATCGAAGCGCGCGCAACGATGGGTTTTCGCGCTTGGCGTGGCACCAATTCGCGTGCTCTTCTGGTTCGTGATCTACGCCATCTGGCACAGCGTCATCAGCTTGCTATGGCGACCGAAGTGGTCGCCGTGGCATCGCGCGTGGGCGAAGCGTTGGCGGGCACAGCTGCAGCCGAAGACTTGATTTGTTGGCGTTGGCGACTCCGCTCCGCGGAGCCGGCCGCCAACGCCGCCGCGTTCGGCCGCTCGCCGCAGTCGAGTCGCACGCGCCGACAATAAATCCTATCCGAAGATGCCGCCGTTGCCGCCGGAGCCGGGCGTCGCCGATCCTTTTGAAGCGAAACGCACGGCTTCTTCTGCGGCTCTGACGACGGCCTTCGCTTTATTGATGCATTCCTGCTGTTCGTTTTCGGGAATGCTGTCGTGGACGATACCGGCACCCGCCTG
>DATBRP010000264.1:0-5127 GCA_036560245.1 Hyphomicrobium sp. | reverse complement strand
ACCGGCGCTGCCTATGCGGCAGCGTCAGCCGCAGCAGAGGCCGCTCCGTCCGAAAATGACGAACCGAAGCGGAAACCTCACGATAAGCCCGTCATCGTCATCGATCCCGGCCACGGCGGCATCGATCCGGGTGCACTAGGAGCCAATAACGTCGCGGAAAAGTCGATCGTTCTATCGGTCGCCCTACAACTCAGGGCGGCCCTGGCCAAGACCAAGCGCTATCAGGTCAAGATGACCCGCACGGACGACGTCTTCGTTTCGCTCGACCGGCGGCTCAAGTTTTCAGCCGATAGCGGGGCAGATCTCTTCATTTCACTGCATGCCGACTCGATCGAAGAAAAGAGCGCGGCGGATTCGGTCCGTGGGGCAACGATCTACACGCTGTCGAGCAAAGCCTCCGATGAGCAGGCGCGCATCATGGCCGAAAAGGAAAATGCCTCCGACCTGATCGCCGGCATCGCGTCGACGGATCACGACGGTAATGAAGTGGTGAAGAACATCCTGATCGATCTTTTGAAGCGCGAAACCTCGAATTTTTCGGCGGATTTTTCGCAGGTTCTGGACAAGAAGCTCAGCACGACGATCACGATGTCGCGAATCCCAAGAAAGTCGGCTGCATTCAAGGTTTTGAAGCAGACCCACGCTCCGTCGGTGCTGGTCGAACTCGGCTACATGAGCAATACGACCGAGGAGCAGGAGATGATGACCGTCGCTTGGCAATCGAAGGTTGCCGCGGCGATCGCTTCAGCGGTGCAGACCTACTTCAACAAGCGAACGGTCGCGCGTCCATAAGGGACAACCGGCTCGCGGCCGACGTGCTGCCACATTCCGTGTTAATGTGCGGGGGCTCCGGGTTGTTTTTGCTGCGCCGCGCAAATAAACGTAGGCCTTGACGACACGGATGCGTAAGCCAGCGATAGACCGACGGAATTTGCGATTTGATGCGCGCGCCAACGCTGCCGCCACCAGCGGCTCCCAGAAAAAGGAAAAAGCGGCGCAAGAGCCTGCTGCTGAGTTTTCTTGGGTTCAGCTTCGCGACCTTCGTGCTTCTCTTCATTGCAGGGTCCGCTGGTGCGGGATTCCTGGTCTGGCAGGCATCCCGCGACCTGCCCGACTACGAAAGCCTGTCGAAGTACGAGCCACCGGTTATGACGCGCATCCACGCGCATGACGGGTCTTTGATTGCAGAATTTGCCCGCGAGCGCCGTATCTTCGTGCCGATCAACACGATACCGAAGCGGGTCATCGGCGCTTTCCTTTCAGCGGAAGATCGCCGCTTCTACGAGCACGGCGGCATCGATCCGCAGGGCGTGCTACGCGCCGTTTTCGCGGCAGTCGAATCCAAAATTCACGGGTCCCACAGGCGTACGCAAGGCGCCTCGACCATTACGCAGCAGGTGGCGAAAAACTTCTTGCTGACAAACGAACGCTCGGTCTCGCGCAAGATCAAGGAAGCCATTCTGGCGATCCGCATCGAGAGCGCTTACTCGAAGGATAAAATCCTCGAGCTTTACCTGAACGAAATCTATCTCGGGATGAACTCGTATGGTGTCGGCGCGGCGGCGCTCACCTACTTCAACAAGGAACTCAAGGATCTGACGATCGAGGAAGCGGCCTATCTGGCGGCGCTCCCGAAAGGCCCGAACAATTACAATCCGTTCCGGCAGAAGGCGAAAGCAACAGAGCGGCGCAACTGGATCATTGGGCAGATGGCCGAGAATGGCTACATCACTGCCGAGGAAGCCGAAGCCGCAAAGCAAAAGCCGCTGACGGTCAACCTTCGTCCCAATGGCGCGCATATTTCGACCGCCGAGTTTTTCGCCGAGGAAGTTCGCCGCACGTTGCTGGCGAAGTATGGCGAGGACAAACTTTACGGCGGCGGACTATCTGTCCGGACCACGTTGGATCCGCAGTTCCAAAAGCTCGCCCGAACGGCGTTGATCGACGGTCTCGTGAAATTCGACCGCAAACGAGGCTGGCGGGGGCCGGTGGCTAAAATCGATATTTCCGGTGACTGGGGCGTGGCGCTCGGCGCCATTCACAGTCCTGGCGACATCGCGCCGTGGAAGTTGGGCGTCGTGCTCGAAACCCAAAAGACGAAAGCCGTTATAGGGTTCAAGCCGGCTCGCAAGCAGGACTCGACGCTGGCCAAGGACCGCGAGGCGGTCGAGGTATCGCTCGATGAGATGAAGTGGGCGGCGTATCAGCATGGCAAGAAGATCAATGCCAAATCTACGGCCGATATTCTGACGCCTGGTGACGTCGTTTATGTTGCGCCGAAGGACCCAGCCAATATTCAGGGCGCCTGGCAGCTGATGCAGATTCCTCAGATCGGCGGCGGGCTCGTGGCGATGGACCCGTACACGGGCCGTGTCCTCGCGATCGCGGGCGGGTTCTCCTACGACTTGAGCCAGTTCGATCGCGTCATCCAGGCCAAGAGACAGCCAGGCTCGTCGTTCAAGCCCTTCGTCTACGCCGCCGCAATCGACAACGGCTATAAGCCGACGTCGATCATCCTCGACGCGCCGATCGAGATCGATCAGGGGCCGGGACAGGATATCTGGAAGCCCGAGAACTATGATGAAAAGGAAGTGACGGGGCCGGAGACTCTGAGGTTCGGCATCGAGCACTCGCGCAACCAGATGACGGTGCGGTTGGCGCAGGATCTCGGTATGCCGCTCATCATCGAATACGCAAAGCGGTTCGGCATTTACGACGATATGCTGCCCGTGCTGTCGATGTCGCTCGGCGCCGGGGAGACGACGCTGCTCAGAATGGCGACCGGCTATTGCATGCTGGCGAACGGCGGCAAAGAGGTGAAGGCGACGCTAATCGATCGCATTCAAGACCGCTATGGCCACACCATCTGGCGCCATGATGAGCGCCAGTGCATGGGCTGCACTGCGGAGCGCTGGGCACATCAGGCCGAGCCTCAGTTGATCGACGATCGCCGCCAGGTGCTCGACCCGCATACAGCGTACCAGATTACGTCGATCCTCGAGGGTGTCGTGCAGCGCGGTACCGGCAAGGTCTTGAGATCACTCGATCGGCCAATCGCGGGCAAGACCGGCACAACGAACGAAGAGAAAGACGCGTGGTTCATCGGTTATACACCGACGCTCGTTGTCGGCGTTTATATTGGATACGATACGCCGAAACCGATGGGCAAAGGCAATACCGGCGGTATGATCGCAGCTCCGATCTTCGGGGAGTTCGTCAAGAACGCGCTCGCCAATACGCCTCCGGTACCGTTTCGCGTGCCGCCCGGAATCAAGTTCGTGCGTGTTGATTTAAAAACGGGACTTAGGGCCACCGCCGATGATCCCAACACCATCCTCGAGGCGTTCAAGCCCGACGAGGAGCCGGACGACGCCTATGCCATGATCGGCATTGCGAACGCCACGGCTGATGCTTCGGCGGGGGGCGGAAATGGTGCGAGTCCGCGCCCGCCGCCGGCATCGCCGCCACCCGCTCGCGACCGGCCTGACAGCAACTCGCTCACTCCCAATGGATTGTGGTAGCGATCATCGCGCGCATTGCCGCGCGGCGGGTGCGTGCGTTTACAGTTCGGCCGCATCTCTCTATACGTCGCCACCTGCTTTTTTGACGGATTCAACACACCGGCCGTTAGCCGGTTTCGGAGGCAACGATGCGCGCAGAAGCGCAAAAACTCTCTGACGACATCGAGGAGGCGATTGCCCTCCTGAGGAGGTCGCTTTGACTGGGAGACGGCCGAAGATCGTCTAGCCTCCCTCAACGCAAAGGCCGAAGATCCAAGCCTCTGGAACGATGCCAAGAACGCGCAGAAGATCATGCGCCAGCGTCAGTCGCTGGAACGCGCCGTCACCGACTTCAAGCGTCTGCAAGGCGACTTTGAAGATGCATTGACGCTCATCGAACTCGGCGAGACCGAGAACGACGAGGCGAGCATCGGAGAAGGTGAAGCGGCGCTGAAGCGTGTCGACCTGGAAGCGCATCGTCGCTCTGTCGAAGCAATGCTTTCAGGCGAAGCCGACGCCATGAGCACGTACATCGAGGTCCATGCCGGAGCTGGCGGCACCGAAAGCCAGGATTGGGCGTCGATGCTGGCGCGCATGTACGCGCGCTGGGGTGAGCGGCGCGGCTACAAGGTGAAGCTGATCGACGAAAGCGCCGGCGAAGAAGCCGGCATCAAGTCGGCGACATTCGAGATCGATGGCGACAACGCCTACGGCTGGTTGAAAACCGAAGCTGGCGTGCACCGTCTGGTTCGCATCTCGCCGTTCGATTCCAATGCCCGGCGACATACGAGCTTCGCGTCCGTCACGGTCTACCCGGTGATCGACGACACGATCGAGGTCGATATCAATCCATCCGACATCGATATTTCTTTTGCGCGGTCGTCGGGCGCGGGCGGCCAGCATGTCAACCGTACCGAATCCGCAGTTCGCCTTGTGCACAGGCCATCGGGGATCGTGATTTTCGCGCAGGAACAGCGCTCGCAACACCAGAACAAGGACATCGCGTTCAAGCGGCTAAAGGCGCGGTTGTACGAGCTTGAGCTGAAGAAGCGCGAAGCAAAGGCTTCCGCAGACCAGGCAGCCAAAACCGACATCGGCTGGGGCCATCAAATCCGTTCGTACGTGCTGCAGCCGTATCAGTTGGTGAAGGATTTGCGGACAGGTGCGCAATCCACGAACCCAGCCGAGGTTTTGGACGGCGACATCGATCCGTTCATCGAAGCGGCCCTGTCGCAGCGTCTCAAGGGTGGCGGCGAAGCGGTTGTGGTCGACGATTTGGATTAGGGTCGAAGCAATGACCGGCGGCTAGAGCTCGCCGGTCAGGAACTGTGCCCGGCCGAGGCCAAAGGACCAATCTTCGTCGGTGCACGTCACCATGTTCATCATGACGTCCGTGGGAGCGATACCGCAGCTTTTTTCAAGCTCCTGCACCACGAGCTTATAGAAATTTTCTTTTTGTTCTCTCGTGCGTGACCGCGTCGTCACCTGGATGCAGAGGAACTTATTAGTTCGGGGGATGTCGAGGCCGGTATCTTCCATGATCATGCTTGCCGGATCATGCTCATGCACGATCTGGTAGCGATCACGCTCCGGGACCTTGAAGGCCGCGAGCATGGCGCGATGAATC
>DATBRP010000263.1:0-3683 GCA_036560245.1 Hyphomicrobium sp. | reverse complement strand
CTGCAGAAAAAACGCAACCTCGTCGGCCAGCCGGGCGACGTCGATTTCGGTCAGATCGCGGTACTGGAATGAACTCGTCATCGCGCCTTTTTATGCTGCCCGCCCGCCGCCTGCCAGCCACGCCGAAACATCCTCGGAAGTCGTCACGGGCCGTTCCGGTATGCGGATCGTCACGCGCGTACCCTTACCCTCTTCCGAGGCGATGTCGATCGTGCCGCCATGCAATTCCACCAGGCTTTTGACAATAGAAAGGCCAAGTCCGGCGCCGCGGTGATCTGAGCCGTGGCTGCGGCTTTCGAAGCGTTCGAAGATGCGGCCAAGCTGGTCCTTCGGGATGCCGACGCCGTCGTCTTCGACCCTGAAGACCATGTTGCCGTCTTCGCTCCAGCAGGCGAGCCGCACCGTGCCGTCCATTTTGGAGAAGCCGACCGCATTCGACAGGAGATTGTATAGCACCTGGCGCATGCGGGCTTCGTCCGCCATGAACTCCGTCACTTCATCGGCGACCGCGATTTCGATCGTCAGGCGATTGCGGACGGCGCGTTCGCGAATGCCGAGAATTGCCGCGTCGATGATCGCTCTCACGCCGACGTCCGTGAGTTTAAGCTGCAATACGCCGGCATCGATGGTAGCGAGGTCCAGAATATCGTTGATGATTGCGAGCAGCGTTTTCGACGACGACATGATGTCGGCCAGATATTCTCTCTGCTTGGCGCTAAGATCGCCGAACATCGGGCTTGCGAGCATATCGGTAAAACCGATGATGGTCTGGAGCGGCGTTCGCAGTTCGTAAGAAATGTGCCCGATGAAGTTCGTCTTCAGCCGGTCGGCGGCGACGAGAGCGTCGTTACGTTCGACGAGGGCGCGTTCGGCACGCTTGGCGTCGGTCACGTCGGCGAATGTCAGAAGCGTGGCGCCGTCGGGGAGGGGCATCAGCGCATAGTCGACGACGACACCATCGCTTCGGATCATCTGTCCGGAGAACGTTTCGCGCTCGTCCAGGAATGCCGTGACGGCGCGGCCGATCCGCAGCCAGGTGTCGTTGTCGGGATGCAGCGTCTGCGCCGCCGCGATCACCTCGCCGACATGCGGCAGCTCGGCGAGCTTGCGGCCCGGCATCCGCCAGATGTCGCAAAAGGCCTTATTGAACAGCTTGAGGCGGCCATTTGTGCCGAAAACGGCAACGCCCTCTTTGAGGCTATCGAGCGTTTCGCGCTGCACGTCGATGAAAGCATTATAGCGGCTTTCCAGCGCGAGACGCTCCGTCTCGTCGGCGAAAAGAAACGTGACGCCGCCGTCGGGGCGCTGCTCAGCCATGACGTGGAGGATGCGTCCGTCGGTCAGGTTCCAGGTGTCCTCGAGTGGAGCGCCGGTGCGGTAGCAGGCCAGCACCCCGGCTTTCCAATCGCGATGGTTGACGACCGGTTCCAGGACGCCGATCTCGCGAAGGCGGTCAAGGATGAGGCTGTCGCTTGGACGCGTTGCCAGCCAGTCGGTATCGAGCGACCACAGCTTCGCGAAGGCGGCATTGTAGAAGACGAGCTTGTGTTCGGAATTGAAGATCGCGACGGCCGTTTCGACGCGATCGAGCGTCCTGTCGTAGGCGGCAATCTGGCGCTCAAGCTCGCCCTGCGCGGTTTCGATGTCGGTGACGTCGATCGCGGCGCCCGCCGTCATGCCGTCGACGGGAAGCACGACGACGTCGTGCGCCTTCCGCTCGCCGCCCGCCACAAGATGAACTCGGGCGTTATAGCTTTGTCCTCCGGCAATAGCTTTGGTGACAGCCTTGCGTTGCCGGGTTTCGAGCAGCTCGATCTGACGTTCGAGGACTTCGAGTTCGGTCTTGGCATCGACGGCGCTGACATAAGCGGCGTTGGCCCAAATCAAGCGGCTATCGATACCGCGCAACCAGACGGGCATCGGCAGCGTGTTGAGGAGCGCGCGGCTCGAGCGAATATCACGTGCGAGCGCGGTATGCTGTTCTTCGATCCTGGCGATCTCGAGCTTGTAGCCGGAGATATCCTTGAGGCGCAGGACCGCTCGGCCGCCGGCTGCCCGGCCTTCGCCTTCGACGATGCCGCCGGCGATGGTCTTGAGAATGACGCTGAACGAGCGGCCGTTGAGGAAGAGTTTATCGAGTGCGGTCTTCAGCGCATGGGCGGAAGTGGCTTCGAGCCACTGACCGAAACGCAGGATTTCGGCGTGATGTTCCGGCAACCCGGGAACGCTCGACAGCGTGTGCGATACGATGCGGACGGCCTGGCCTTGCTCCCAGAAAATCAGCACCTGCGGTTCGGCGCGGATGATGGCGTCGGCGGCAGCGAGGTTGCGCCGGAGCTGTGTGCTCTCGGCTTTGGCAGATCTGGCTTCGCGCCGGGCGATGCTGCCGATACGCCAGACGATGATACCGGCGGCGAGACCTGCTCCGGCAATGGCGGCAATCAGCCAAATATGCTGCTTGCCGAATTGACCCGGCTCGATGTGATGGCCGGAGACGAAGGTCGCGAGCATGGTCGCGACGCAGGCCATCGCGGCGATCAACAGCAAGGCGAGCTGCAGTCGCGTCGTCATCTTTGGATCGTTTGGGGATGTAGCGCGCATTCAGATCCGTTGCAGCCCGCGTAAGCCTTCGGGTGCCCGCGTCGGAGCGCACGCACGCCAGCTCTGATTCATGCCTTGCGGTACGAATCAGCGTGAGTATGGGGCGCGCGTGAAGCGGCCGCCAGCGCGGTCAAGCCGGGGAAACGAAACGGCGTCAAAGTGTTCCCTCCGCGCCGCGCGTCGGCGCCGATGCGCGGCCGTTTTGGAGGGCACCGCGAGCTCAAATGATGCGGACCGGATGCGAAGTGATTCGCCGCTGACGCCACGAGCGGATTGCAAGCCAATGGTGTGGCAGACGGATACTTTTGAACAGTTTGTTGGACGGCACAGTGTTCAGGAATTTGAGGAAGGATCTCTCCGCATAGTATCTACACGTCATGTTTTTTTGGGTGTTGTGGAGTGGTGTAGATGATCAGATTTCCAGCGATTGGTATTGCCGGTTTGCTCGCGTTCACGTCTCCCGCACATGCTGACGGTCCGTTCAACGGAGGTTATGAGCCCGTGCCCATCTTCACGTGGACGGGTTTTTATTTCGGAGCCAACGCCGGTTACGCATGGGCTGCCAATACCGGCGACATAACGTACGAGAGCACCGCAGGGCCGGATCGTTCGGGTGGTCCTGATACGGCCGGCGGGTTCGGTGGCGGACAGATCGGCTATAATTGGCAGGGCGTATTCAGCAATGATTTCGTACTGGGCGTCGAGGCGGACATTCAAGGTTCCAACGTTAACGACACATGGCGCGGTACGACCGATGCGGGCCTAGACGGATCTGCGCGTCAGAGTCTCGAGTGGTTTGGCACCGTGCGCGGCAGGCTAGGCTGGGCGTTCGATCGCACTTTGATCTATGGCACCGGTGGCTTCGCCTACGGCAGGGTAAAGGACACCGCCTTCGGGAGTGCGGGGGCTGAGTCGATTACGCTGAGAGGCGATCCGGATCAGACCGGTTACGTCGTCGGTGGTGGCGTCGAGCACGCGATCAGCGAAACCGTGTCATTCAAGATCGAATATCAATACATCAATCTCGGTGAACAAACTTTGTCAGGCGTCTCTGTACCAATCGGCATCGTCGCGGCGCGATC
>DATBRP010000262.1:0-2032 GCA_036560245.1 Hyphomicrobium sp. | reverse complement strand
CACCGCGACGACGCAGAAAAACCAAGCCAACGGCCACCCACGCGCCCCGAAACGCATTGCACCCTCTGCGCCAAAGTGCCTTTTTGCCCGTGGGCGCTTGCCCGCCAGCGGCCGGAACGTTAGCACTCCCGGCGACCGATTTCCCGTCTTGACTTGGCTGAGGACCGTTTACCAATGACCACGCATTCGCTTTTGCTTCTTCCCGGTGACGGCATCGGCGTCGAGACGATCGCCGAGGTCGAGCGGCTGATTGCGTTCTTCAACGCCAAAAGCAACACGGCAAACTTTGAAATCGAGCGCGATCTGGTTGGCGGCGCCGCCTTCGACGCTCACGGCGTCGCGATCACCGACGCGGCGATGGCGAAAGCGGAAAAAGCCGACGCCGTGATGTTTGGCGCCGTCGGCGGTCCGAAGTGGGCGGGCGTCCCCTATCAGCATCGCCCCGAAGCCGGTCTGCTGCGCTTGCGCAAGGACCTCGACCTTTTCGCCAACCTGCGTCCGGCCATTTGCTACCCGGCGCTCGCCGACGCTTCGAGCCTCAAGCGCGAACTCGTCGAAGGCCTCGATATCATGATCGTCCGCGAGCTGACGGGCGGCGTCTATTTCGGCGAACCGAAAGAAATCGTAACGCTCGAGAACGGCGAACGCCGTGCCGTCGATACGCAGGTCTATACGACGCACGAAATCGAACGCATCACCAAGGTCGCCTTCGATCTTGCCCGCAAGCGCCGCAACCTCGTCCACTCGGCCGAGAAGAATAACGTCATGCGGACGGGCGTGCTTTGGAAGCAGGTCGCGATCGACGTGCACAAATCCTACGCGCCGGACGTGAAACTCGAACACATCCTCGCCGACAACTGCGCCATGCAGCTGATCCGCAATCCCAAGCAGTTCGACGTCATCGTCACCGACAACCTGTTCGGCGATGTGCTGTCGGACGAAGCCGCGATGATGACGGGCTCGCTCGGCATGCTGCCGTCGGCATCCCTTGGCGCACCCGATGCGAAGACCGGCCGCCGCAAGGCGCTCTACGAGCCCGTGCACGGCTCGGCTCCCGACATCGCCGGTCAAGGCTTGGCCAACCCGATCGCGACGATCGCGTCGTTCGGCATGGCGCTGCGCTATTCCTTCGACATGGGTCGGGAAGCCGATCTCGTCGATGCCGCCATCGCCCGCGTCCTCGACAAGGGTCTGCGCACCGGCGACATCATGCAGTCGGGCATGACGAAAGTCGGCACCGGCGACATGGGCCGAGCCATCGAAACCGAACTGAAGGCGCTCGCAGCCTAATCCGTCGCGGCCGCAAGACGAGACGACGTCTAAACGCTCGGCTCGTCCTTGCAGGCGCTCGGCTTGCCTTGCAATGCGCCGCGCGCTGTCCAGCGCGGCTTGCTGCCGGGCGGTCCCGGCGCCGCTTCTTCCGTCCGTGACGCAAAATAAAATTCGTAGCAGTTCGTATCGACCCGGGTGACGCGATAGCAGCCGCCCGACGCATCGTAGTCATAGATCGTGCATAGCGTGCCATCGGTGACCGACCAGTGCCCCCCGAGCGTTAGGCCGTGCTCCGTATAGGTCAACCGGCCGCCGGCGCCATAACGCTCGGTAAACGCCTTGCCGCTGGCATAGCGGCCGTCGACGGTCGCGTCGTTGAACTGCTGCCTGATCTCGTCGGCGCTGAGCCAGTTGACGCCTGCCTGCACCGCTCGAACCGGCCCGCTGGCAAAAAGGCTGGCGAGCGCGAACGATGCGAACAGGGCCGCTCTCGACGAAGGCATGGGTGGGCTCCGAGGTAGGCCTGATCACAGCAGAGAATGGTCAATAGAATATGACCCGAGCAAGCCCGCGCAGCCGCCTGCTACAGTGAACGATCTTGAAACTTTCGCCCGGGCCGCGTATCTCATCCTGCAGGGAGCCATGCGCCGCGCGGGCTGGCGCTCATCGCGAAAGCCCCGGCAGATTCAAGGACATACCTAATGGGCTACAAGGTCGCCATCGTCGGCGCAACCGGCAACGTAGGCCGCGAGATGCTGAA
>DATBRP010000261.1:0-3219 GCA_036560245.1 Hyphomicrobium sp. | reverse complement strand
ACGCCATTCTCGATCAACTGCTGCTGACCGCGCGCGATGCCGTCTTGGCGCGATCGCATCACGGCGAGCGGAAAAGCCGCTGCCGTAACGAGCATCGCGGCCGACGTGGCGGCCCTAAGTCCCAATCCCCAACCAACGGTCACGAGACCGACGGCCGCGGCGCCCTCGCTTCTTTCGATGACGAAGCGGATACCGTTGTTGGCAAACCAAACGAATATGCCACCAATGACGAGCGGCAACGCATAACGCGCCGCCGTGTTGATCATGGCGCGCGAAACGGCCCATGAGCGGCCGAATTCCAGCCGCGAGGCGACGAATGCGAACGCCAACAGCTGCGCAACGGCATAGCCCCAGAGCACCGTTGCGGCCGTCCGCGGAAAGATCTCGACGAATAAGAGCCCGAAGCCCAATCCAGCGACCGGCCAAAGCACCTGCAGGATCGAATAACTCAGAGCGTCTGCGGTTGTGCGGGCTCGATCGGCAAGATGTGTCGCGATCGACCGGAGCACGCTGTAGGCGACAGCGGCACATGCCAGGTTGAGGCTCCAAGCGCCGCCCACGAAAAGCGGCATCGCCAAGATGCCGAGGCTTGTGCAAAGACCGGACGCCAAGAGAACGCTGCGTTCGGTGTCGAGGAACTTCCGTTTGTCTTCTGCCGTCGCGGCCTTGTCGAAATAGCGGACCGTGTAAAGCGTGAACCAAAAGGTCGCCGCGGTATAGGCGAGTTCCTGCGCCGCCGTGATCAGCGCGAAGGTACCCAGCTCCTCCGGTGACAGAAAATAGGTCCAGAGAATGACGGATAAGAATTGCGCCAGCGGGCCAATAAGTTGGGCCGGCAAATAGAGAATGGTCTGGCGGAGAAGCATGTGTTCAGATTGTATCGGCGACCGAGTCCGCTGAATTTCTTCTCTCTAGCTGCTTCGAGCGGAATATGCGAGCTATCGTCGGCAAGTGTGGTTTCCGCAGACTAAAATCCGGTAAGACGTGACTTTCATGCGCATCGCCGTTCGCCTCGATCGCTCGCGGCTGCTGCGCTGGCACCTGGCGCTGATCGAGGCTTTGCAACAGAACGGACATGCCGTCGCGGCGGAATTCCGTCCTCGCACCGATCGGCTTCCGGCCAGCCTTGTCGCAATCCTCGAATTGGACGCCATCCGCGGCGGGTCGCACGAACACCGCCTTTCAGGGCGTGTTACGCCGACGTCGATTGCCGAACGCGCTCCGGACCTTGACGGAGTGCAGGATCTGACGATCGACCTCTCGACTTCGGCGGTCGTCGAAGATCTGCCGGGGCGCGTGCTGTGTCCGCTTTATGACGGATCGGCGGCGGACGAAGCGCTTTTCCACGCGCTCCTAAGAGGACGTGCGCCGCTTCTCTCAGCCGTGGATACGTATAATGGCGGCACTTGGACGATCGGGCTTCCAGCGCTCGAACAGCCGACACGGTTTACGCTCTCGCTCGATCATGTCGCGTCTCGTCTTGTCGAGGGCCTCGTGCGTATCGTTGCCGATATTGCTGGCGGTCAGCATGCTGCCGTCGCGGCCTCTGATCGCAATACGAGCGCGCCGCAAGGCTCGCTTCTCGCGTCCACCATTCGGCACGGCGTGCAACGGAGCACAGCGAAACTCGGCCGTATTCGGGATCGGACTTTTGGCGACAGGCCGCGCTGGCGCGTCGCCTGGCGACACGTAGATGCGGGCCGATTGCCAGCTTCCGAAGATTTGCGCCTTTCCGATTTCCGCGTGCTCGAAGATGACGGGCGACGGTTTTATGCCGACCCCTTCGTCGTTATGCGCGATGGCATCCGTCATGTCTTCGTCGAGGAGCTTCCCAGCGACACCGGTATCGGCATCATTTCGCACTTCACGATTTCGGCGTCGGAAGAAGCAACGAAACCCACACCCATTCTGCAAACCGGATCGCATCTCTCTTATCCCCTCGTTTTCGAGCACGAGGGCGAAACATGGATGATGCCGGAGTCGTCGG
This sequence comes from Hyphomicrobium sp., assembly GCA_036560245.1. Lineage (GTDB taxonomy): Bacteria > Pseudomonadota > Alphaproteobacteria > Rhizobiales > Hyphomicrobiaceae > Hyphomicrobium_B. The sequence goes on along the minus strand of DATBRP010000261.1, from coordinate 1,232 downwards.
CCGCTGGTGGACTTGATCTTTATCGTTGTCGGCGATTTCCCGATGACTGGACGTTAGAGACGCGTTTGCTCGAAGGCCGCTTTCACGACGCGACGCTGTTTGCGCATGACGGACGCCTGTGGATCGCCGCTGCAACGGAGGCCTTTCAGAGCTCGTCTTGGGATGCGCTTTCGCTCTTTTATGCCGATGCCCTCAAAGGACCGTGGACGGCGCACGCGCAGAACCCCGTGCTTGTCGATGCGCGCTTCGCACGCCCAGCCGGGCCATTGTGGCGTGCAGGGGTGGATCTCTTTCGGCCTGCGCAGGAGTGCAGCGGAGGATACGGCAGCAAATTGAGCATCCGCAAAATTCTGCGGCTCACACCAACCGACTTCTCGGAGGAGACGGCCGGGACTATCGCTTTCGGCGATCGTTCTCGCGTCCTCGGTCCTCACACCATTTGCCGCGGCGGAGATCTTGAACTCATCGATCTCTATGGTCGCGATAGCGAAATCGCATGTACTCAGCGAAAGCGCGGCGTCCGCTAGGACGTTCGGAACAAATTGCTCCCCAGCACGTTTAGCGGTCGGCTTACATCACGCCAAACATCCACGGGAGTATTACCTTGCATATGAAAACCATCGCACTGTTCGCCGTGTTGGCCGCCGCCATGCCGGTGTCGGCTGCTTCGGCTATGACGGTTGCGAAATCGCAAGCGGTTACGTCGTCTTCAACCGCCGTTCATCAGGCGGACTACAAAAGAGGGAAAACATACCACAAGCGGAAGCAGCACTATCGGGCCGGTGGCCACTACAATAAGGCTCCGTCGAATTGGCACCGTTACAATAAGCGACCCGGCGACTGGCAGCGGCGTGGTTGCGTTACGGTCGGCCCCCTCTGGTGGTGCCCGTGATCTGAGACGTCAAACGTAGACCTTCGGAGCGGGACGAGAGTCCCGCTCTTTTTTATGTGCTCATCACGCTGAAGCGGTTCGGTTGTTGGGTCAGGCCGGTGATCGCGCCGCGCGGCTCACATTGGGTCTGACGGCGGCGAGCGGCGGGTGACGCGCGTCCCCGCGACGATTTTGAGGACGAACATACATAATCGTGGCTGTTGGGCATTCGGCTTTCAATTTCAGGGCTGCGATGAGAGCGTCCTCGCCATCGACCAGCGCGTGGCCAACCTGCCCTTCGAGCTTGAATCCAATGGTGAACTGCATGCGTTCATCTCCTTTTCGTGAGACGGCCGGTGGA
>DATBRP010000260.1:0-3220 GCA_036560245.1 Hyphomicrobium sp. | reverse complement strand
TCGACGGAGCATACGTCGAAAAATATTCTCATTGCTGCGACGAAATCGGCGGCTGTCAATCGCGAGGCCGCGCGCCGGCAATATCAAGCCCTGAAGCGCGCGACCGGATTTACGACGCATCACCTCGCGTCGCAACTTAAGGGTGTCGAATAATCCGAAGTGTACTGATTGGCCGCCGTCTCATTTAGTGCTTACAATCGTGAGAACGGAACCATGCCGGGCGGTTGTCGTTAGTCCGGTGGCACCACATAGCATCCATGAAAGAAGGTAGAGTTCGATGATTCAAGTCTCTCGTTTTGTTTGTCAGGCATTCGCCATCGCCGCGGTTGGCCTGGCAATGGCGGCGCCCGCGCGCGCCGATCATCATGATGACGCGCGAGACAATCCCCAAGTCGTCGCCGCAAAGCTCAACCACATGGGCTTTATGGAGTGGCGCCGGCTTCGTTGGCATCATGGCTTCTGGGATATCGACGATGCGCGTCGTGACAACGGCTATGTTTACGATCTGAGGCTCGAAGCCGGTACGCTCGATCTCGTCAAACTCGAGCGCGAGCGGCGTAGAGACTAGGCCGTTTGGTCTTCTGAATTCAAAAAGCATTTCGACCGCGGCGGCCATTGCTGCGGTCGAATTTTATCCAACTTCATTTTTCTTGCAACAGAGCCACCGCGACGGCTGGCGCGCACCGGGTCGCCCAGAGCCGGTATTCGGTTGGAGCCTCTATGAGCGTTCCGAAATCTGCAGCTGCCAGTCCCAGGCGGGCCGCGATCGTCTCGGCAACCCTCGCACCGATGCCTGCCGCAACGACCGAAGAGACCGCGAGCCCCGGTCGCGACAGAACCTGCAGCACGCCATCATGGATCGAACGCAATTGGCGCTCGGCCACGTAAGCAGCCGATGCCTGCCACGTCGAGAGATGGCGAATGTCGGCGTCGCGGCCGAATCCGCGCGCAAACCGGGTGAGGCTTTCTGCTACCGATTTTCCTCGCCTGTCCGCAGTCGGGTGACTATCAACGTCGTCGGGAAGCTGGCCGTCGATACGACGAACGTCGGCCATCGTCGCGAATGTATCGCGCGCTAGCCCTTGCCACTGTCCGGCGAGGGGAGCGCGCGTCGCGACGGACGCGACGGGCGTGCGCGTCAATCCGGTATAGACAAGCTCTCCCGTTTGCAGGCGCTCGGCGTCGGTGAGGCCTTGGGGACGATCGCACGCGACGATGTCGGTCGTCGTCGAACCCATGTCGATCAAGAGGGCGTACTGCCGCCGCTCGGCGATGACGCGGGCAGTCGCGAGGAAATTTGCCGAGGCCACCGACAGCGGGTCGCCGAGAGCTGCCGTGACGTCGGCAAAGCCCTTCAGTCCTACGAAGATCCGGATCTCGCCTTTGATCCGTTCGCGCAGTCTTTGCAGGAGTGCGACGACGCCCGCTTCGCGGCTTTCGAAAATCTCAGTGAGTTCGGCGGTCATCGTGATGGCGTGGATCGTCGCCGAGCCAACGACCGGCTCTGCGTCCGCGAGCGCCGCGTCGAGTTGTTCGAGTCCCTGCCACAAAGGACATGCAATCTGGCGCACGCCCGCGAGTCGGCCGTTCTCGATGCGCGCAACCTTGAGGTGCGCGCCGCCCACGTCGTATCCGGCGATAATCGTCATCGGTCTTCACCTCGCCACTCGGCCCCGTGATACACTTGCTATTCGAGGAGGCAAGCCGTGGACATCATTCCGGTGCTCGACGTCGCGCGCGGCAAAGTCGTGCGCGCCATCCAAGGTCAGCGCTCGGCCTATCGGCCGATCGAAACACCGCTCGCGGCCTCTGCCGAGCCGGCAGACGTAGCGCGTGGCCTGCGCGCGCTCTTTCCCTTTCGCAAAGTCTATGTTGCCGATCTCGACGGCATCGAGGGGCGCGGCCGCAATACCCGTCTCGTGCCGTTATTGAGCCAGGCCTTGCCGCATACCGAGATCTGGATCGACGCCGGCACAGGCTCGCGCGCGCCCGCACGCGCCGTTCTTGCAGCGCCTGTCGCAACGCTCGTCGTCGGCTCGGAAAGCCTCGAGACGGTGCGTGTCTGGCACGATATCGCTGCGGAAGCGCCGACGCGTACAGTTCTGTCGCTGGATTTTCGCGGCGGTGAATTCATGGGGCCTGAGGCATTGCTTGCGGATGCCTCGCTTTGGCCGTCGCGCGTCATCGTAATGACGCTCGACCGCATAGGGGGCGACGGCGGACCCAACCTCACGCTTCTCGAGGACATTGCCGCGCGCGCCGGATCGCGGCGCGTCTACGCGGCGGGCGGCATTCGCGACCGGGACGACCTCGATCGCATTCAGCGTGCGGGAGCCGCCGGCGCGCTCGTTGCGTCCGTACTGCACGCTCAAAAGATTTCGGCCGGCGATCTAAAACAGATCGCCGGCCGATAAGTATCGAAACCAAAGTAGGCGGCAGCCGCTCCAGCAAACCTGGAACCGCGGTAGGGTGCGGCTCCGGCTTTTTGTCTTAACCGCTGTAACGGCCTGAGAGCAGTCTACCCAATCGCTGCAGCAGACCCCCCTTCATGGGAGGGGCGGAATTTTTGTTGTTATCTTCCTGCTGAGGACGGTTTCCGCTTCAAGTCTTAGCAGCGAAGGGGTGCGTCGCAGAATTACGCTGGGCGGTTGCCTCGGCAGCCGTCGGCTTGCCGGCAACAGCGCGTGCGATCGATTCCTTCACGGCGCGATAGTTATAGTCCTGGATCTTGGCGTCGTCGGCAGCTTCCCAATGGATGAAGACGCCAACGAGGATGTAGAGGTCGTCGGCTTCCGATGCCGGGATCACGCCCTCGGCGACCGAGTCCTGCACGGCCTTGGCGACGGCATACTGGGCCGGGCCGAACATCTGGACGGCCTGACGGGCGTCCTTGATGGTGACCTTGTTGAACAGAATGGTGTTGGGCTTGCAGAGCAGGTTCGGCGCGATGACCGCAAGCAAGGTGGTGAAGCCGTCCTTGTTGTTCGACAGCGCGCCAACGAATGCCGTCTCGGCAGCCGAGCCGCGCGGCCCGATGACGAGATCGATATGCGCGACCTCGTTGCCGTCGCCGACGAGCGACTCGCCGATCATAACTTTGTTAATCTTGGCCATTGCGGGGTTCCTCCCAAGCTAAAAACATCACGAGCACCAACGCGAACCCCGCCGTAGCCGGGAACATGCCGGTTCTGCCCTATCTCTGTAGCTATCCCTGTTCTCT
>DATBRP010000259.1:0-9006 GCA_036560245.1 Hyphomicrobium sp. | reverse complement strand
TGTTTTCCGCGTGCAACGGCTTGCCCGCGCAGTCAGAAATCAACTTTAAAGCCGATCTGTTTCACGACACTAGCATAAACTTTCGCTCTCAAACGCGTTCGATTTCAGGCCGATTTTAAGGATTTGATCAGGTTCAGACGGGGGCAAAGTGCTGCGCGAATTTCCCCTCGCGAAAGTTGGTCGCAGCCGCCGCACCGTCTGTATCGTCAGCCCAACGGAGGCTCCGGCCCCGAATCGTCCTGCTTTACGGCCTTCGGCCCGCCCCTCGATACGACGACCATTGCCGGTCTGAGGCAACGGTCCTCGAGCAGATAGCCGACCTGAAAGACCTGCAGCACCGTGCCTGCCGGAACGTCAGCGTTTTCCTGCTCCATGACGGCCTGATGATGATGCGGATTGAAGGGTTCGCCCACCGGATCGATCATAATGATGCCGTGCCGCTCAAGAGCGCCGCGATAGTCGCGCTCGGCGAGAACGACGCCTTCGAGCAGCGTTCTGAGCGCCGGATCGGTCTCGATCGCATCCTTTGGAACGGCGGCGATGGCGCGCTGAAAATTGTCGCCGACCGACAGGATGTCCTTCGAGAACTTGGTGATCGCGTACTTGGCGGTCTCTTCCTTGTCCTTCTCGAGACGGCGGCGGACGTTCTCAGTCTCCGCAACCGCGCGGAGATAAGAGTCCTGCTTGGCGGCAAGCTCGGCCGACTTCTTTTCGAGCTCGCTTTGAAGCGCGGCGATCATGGCTTTGAACTGTTCCGCGGTGACCTCGCCTTCGGGGGCGGCCGCCGTGGGTGCAGTTTCTTCAATGGGCTTCTTATCGTCGCTCATGTTTCTCTTCGCTTGGGGATGCGGTCTTATTTGATGCGGGCCGGCTCGATGCAGGACACGAACGGCCGGATATCGGCCGCGGCGGTTCAAAAATCAAGGCGGTTCAAAAGCGCAACGCCTGGTCCGTTAGCAATGAATGTTTAAGGAATAAGCCTACTGACCAGCTTGGCCGTGTAATCGACCATCGGGATGATGCGGGCATAGTTGAGCCGGGTCGGGCCGATGACGCCCAAAACGCCGACGATGCGGCGGGTATCGTCGCGGAATGGCGCGACGATCAGCGACGAGCCCGACAACGAAAACAGCTTATTTTCCGAGCCGATGAAGATGCGCACGCCGTCCGCACTGTCGGATGCGCCAAGCAGTTCGACGATATCCTGCTTCGTCTCGAAGGCGTCGAAAAGCTGCCGGATGCGTTCGAGATCTTCGGCGGCCGTCACGTCCTTCAGCAGGTTGCTCTGGCCGCGCACGATGAGGCTTTTGCGATCATCTGAGACGCCCGACCATTCGGCGAGCCCGGCCTGGATGACTTTCTGCGACAACTGGTCGAGTTCGGCCTTGGCGGCGTCGAGAGACTTCTGCAATTCCGCCTTGGCTTCAATCAGCGTCATGCCGCGGACGTGGGTATTCAGATAGTTGGATGCTTCCTGTAGTGCCGACGGCGGCAAGCCCTCGGGAAGCGCGATGATGCGATTTTCGACATTTTGATCTTCGTCGACGAGGACGACGAGGCCGCGCCCCGGCTCGAGCGGCACGAACTCGATATGGCGGAGGCGCGCCACCTGCTTTTCGGCGAGCACAACGCCGGCGCAATGCGACAATCCCGAGATCAACTCGCCGGCTTCCCTGAGCAATTGATCGACCGACTTGTCTCGCCGATAGGCGATCTGGGTTTCGATCTGGCGTCGCTCTTCGGGTGTTACGTCGCCCACTTCGAGCAGGCCGTCCACGAAGAGGCGCAGTCCAAGTTGCGTTGGAAGACGACCAGCGGATGTGTGCGGTGAGATAATCAGGCCGAGCTGTTCGAGGTCGGACATGACGTTGCGGATCGATGCCGGCGACAACGCCATCGGCAGGGCACGCGAAAGGTTGCGCGAGCCGACGGGCTCACCGGTGGCCAGATAGCTCTCGACGATGCGCCTCAGAATCGTGCGCGAGCGTTCGTTCAGCTTCTGCAGCTGGCTTTTGCCGTCGAGCAGTGTCGCGGCCACGATATGATCGTCTATTTTCACGCCGAAGAGCCTATGAAATGCCGATGCCTGCCGTCAAATCGACTTGCGGGGCTGCCGGCTTTAGGGTTGAAGGGCGGAACCGACTTCTTTAGCCTCCAGCGCAATCTTAAGGTTTTCAGGAACAATATGCGACCTTCCAAACGCAAGCCCGATGAGCTGCGCCGCGTTTCCATCGAGCGTGCGGTCTCCAAGCACGCAGAAGGCTCGTGCTTAATCAAGTTCGGCGATACCCATGTGCTGTGCACGGCGAGCCTCGAAGAACGCCTGCCGCAATGGTTGAAGGGCCAGGGTCGGGGCTGGGTCACGGCTGAATATGCGATGTTGCCGCGGGCGACGCACGAACGCACCCGGCGGGAAGTGACGAGCGGCCATCCTTCGGGGCGTACGCAGGAAATTCAGCGGTTGATCGGCCGCGCGCTGAGAGCCGTCGTCGACCTTCCGAAGCTCGGCGAGCGCCAGATCACGGTCGATTGCGACGTGATCCAGGCTGACGGCGGGACGCGGACGGCGTCGATCACCGGTGCCTGGGTGGCTCTGCACGATTGCATCCAGTGGATGAAAATGCGCGACATGGTGAAGGACGGCGTGTTGCGCGACCACGTCGCCGCCATATCGTGCGGGCTCTACAAGGGCGAGCCGGTACTCGATCTCGATTATGCCGAGGACAGCAACGCCGACGCCGATTCCAATTTCGTGATGACGGGCTCCGGCGGCATCGTCGAGGTGCAGGGAACTGCGGAAACGACGCCTTTCACCGAAGAGCGCTTTGGCGAGCTAATGGCGTTTGCGAAAAAAGGCATCGGAGAACTCATTCAGCTGCAGAAGTTGACGGTCGCGTAGCACGAACGCTCGGATGGCGAGCATGTTTGGACAATTCGCATTTCTAGCCGCTGCGTTGTTTGCCGGGGCTGCCTTCTACGTCAGCTTCGCCGAGCATCCGGCGCGTCTTGAGTTGGACGACAATGCTGCCCTGGCGCAATGGCAGGAAAGCTACCCGCGCGGCGCGCTGATGCAGGCGACGCTGGCGCTGATCGGATCGGTTCTCGGCGTTCTCGAATGGATCGTGACTAGCGATTATTTTTGGCTTTTGGGTGCGTTGGCGCTGTTCGCAAACTGGCCGTACACGTTCATATCGATCATGCCGACGAACCGCGCGCTCGAGGCATTGCCAATCAATGATGCCGGGCCGGACGCGAGACCGATGCTCGAACGCTGGGGGCGTCTCCATGCGTTGCGCACCGTGCTTGGCCTGATAAGCGTCGGATTATTCTTATGGGCGTCGCTTTGAACGCGGGATCGCCTTTGTCGATCCTGGAAACGGTTCTCTATGCTCACGATCTTTCGGCGATCGAGCATTTCTATCGCCGCGTGCTTGGGTTGGAACCGTTCGTCGCGGCGCCTGGCCGGCACGTATTCTATCGCTGTGGAGACCAGATGCTGCTGATTTTCAATCCGAGCGCGACGCGGCAATCGCCAGCATCCGGCGCGCTTCCGGTGCCATCGCATGGCATGGAAGGTCACGGACACGTCTGCTTTCGAGCGTCGCCCGACGAACTCGCGAAATGGCGGTCGAAGCTTCAGAACCTCGGGATCGAAATCGAGGCCGACTTTGAATGGCCCGGTGGCGGACGCTCGATCTATTTTCGCGATCCCGCCGGCAATTGTCTCGAATTCGCCGAGCCGCGCATCTGGGGACTTGGCTGATGCCAGTGCTGACCAAGGGCACGAGACTCGTCGTGGCGAGCCATAACCCCGGCAAGGTCTGGGAGATCAATCAGCTTCTCGCGCCTTATGGTCTCGACGCGGTGTCGGCCGGTGATCTTGGGCTTTCCGAGCCGGAAGAAACCGAGACGACGTTTCAAGGCAATGCGCGTCTCAAGGCCGTTGCCGCCGCGAACGGGTCGGGCTTGCCGGCGTTTGCGGATGATTCCGGGCTCGAAGTTGATTGTCTCGATGGTGCGCCCGGGATCTATTCGGCGCGCTGGGCGGGTCCGGGCAAGGATTTCGGCGTGGCGATGAAGAAGGTCGCGGACGAGATCACGGCGCGGAATGGCTGGGGCTCGCCAGGTCCGCGCGCCAATTTCGTTTCGTCACTTTGCCTCGCGTGGCCCGACGGTGAAGTTCACGCCTTCGAAGGCAAGGTCTTCGGGCATCTCGTTTGGCCGCCGCGCGGCGGCAACGGTTTCGGTTACGATCCGATGTTCGTCGCAGACGGCGCGACGCAGACTTTCGGGGAGATGGAGCCCGCGCAGAAATACGCGATCTCACACCGCACGCGCGCCTTTGCGGCGTTCAAGGCGGCAATGCTCGACCATCTCAATCCTACGCCGGTTGCTGAAACTGGTGCCGGAGGCCGGGACATCGCTGCGCTGTCGGCGGCGGCGGCGAGCCTTTCGACGAGACTCGAAGCGGCGGCGTTCATCACGTATCTTAAGGCCGATCTCGCTGCGAACCGGACGGCTTGGACGAATGCGACGCTCGAGACGTACTTGAGCGCGCTTGAGCGTCAGCTTGCGGATGCGCCCGCGACCGCGGAACCTGCGTGGCGTCAGTTGGCCAAGGCGATGTTGGCGGCAAGCATCCATGACTAGCGTCAAGCCCACTCTGCCGAAGATCGCCGGGGATGCCAGCTTCGGCGTCTATGTGCATTGGCCGTTTTGTGCGCAGAAATGTCCGTACTGCGATTTCAACAGTCACGTGCGGTTCGGCGGTTGGGACGAGGCGCGGTTTCTTGCGGCGTACAAGCGCGAGATCGATTGGATCGCAGACCTCATCGGGCCGCGCACGGTCACGAGTATCTTTTTCGGCGGCGGTACGCCGTCGTTGATGCAGGCTGGAACGACGGCTGCTATTCTCGATCATATCGCCAAGCGTTGGGGCGTTGCCCCAGGCGCTGAGATCACGCTCGAAGCCAATCCCGGCAGTGTCGAGGCGGCGCGATTTCGCGGCTTCCGCGAGGCGGGCGTCAATCGCGTGTCGATCGGCGTGCAGTCGCTGAAGGACGATGAACTGCGCAAGCTCGGCCGCATTCACACGGCGGCGGAAGCCAAAGCAGCGCTCGATATTGCGCGCGCGACGTTCGAGCGGTTTTCATTCGATCTGATTTATGCGCGGCCGAAGCAGACGGCGGAGGATTGGCGCGCCGAACTCGCCGAGGCCTTGAAGTTGGCGGGCGATCACCTGTCGCTCTATCAGCTGACGATCGAACCCGACACGCCTTACGCCGCGCTGCACGCGGCCGGCAAACTCGTCATTCCCGATGGCGAGGCTGCAAGCGCGCTCTATGAAATCACAGACGAGTTAACTGCAGCGCACGGGCTCGCGGCGTACGAAGTTTCGAACTACGCGCGGCCGGGTTCCGAGAGCCAGCACAACCTTGTTTACTGGCGCTACGGCGAATATGCCGGCATCGGTCCGGGCGCGCACGGCCGCATCATTACCGACGGCATGCGTCGCGCCACCGTCACCGAACGCAATCCCGAGGCGTGGGCGGGGCGAGTCGAAAGCGACGGCCACGGCATCGTCGAAATGACCGGCCTGACGCGGGCCGAACAGGCGGACGAAATGCTGCTGATGGGTTTGCGCCTGAGCGAGGGTATCGATCTCGATCAATTGGCGTTGCTCGGCGACGTGCGGCCCGACAGAAACGTCATCGATGAGCTTGTCGCGCTGGGACTCTTGGAGCTGACCGACGCGACAAAGCCAATTGTTTATGAGGATGGCGAAATTCGCGCCTGCGCCGGGCCGGGCCTCGTCCCCGAAATTGGCTCCGGACCGTCATCCGCGAGGATACGCACGACGCGTCCTGGCCGTCTGGTTTTGAACGCCGTTGTCGCGAAGCTCGCGAGGGGCTTCGTCCCCGCTGCCGCATAGACAACGTCGCGGACGCCCTTTAAGCACCGCACCATGCTTCGGGGAATTTACGATTGGACGATGCGCATGGCCGCGAGCGAGCGGGCGCCGTGGGCCCTCGCCGTCATCTCGTTTGCCGAGAGTTCCTTTTTCCCGATTCCGCCGGACGTGATGCTCATTCCCATGATTATGAGCCGGCGCGAAAAGGCGTGGTGGTATGCCACCATCGCGACCGTTGCGTCCGTTCTGGGCGGACTACTCGGCTATGCTATCGGCTACTATCTTTACGATGCGGTCGGGCTGCCGATCCTGAAGCTCTACGGTCGCGAGCACGCGCTCGACAGTTTCATGGCGTTCGTGCGCGACTACGGCGTGCCCGCCGTCATCATCAAGGGCATGACGCCCATCCCGTACAAAGTCGTGACGATTGCAGCGGGCGTCGGCCATATGAACCTGCTGTCGTTCATCGGCGCCAGTATCGTGGCGCGTGCGATGCGCTTTTTCCTAGTCGCGGCGCTGCTATATTTCGTCGGCGAACCGATCCGCGCTTTCATCGAAAAGCGATTGGCGCTGGTCACGACCGCATTCGTGGTTCTTCTCGTTGGCGGCTTCGTCGCGGTGAAGTACGTATTTTAGCCGGAGCATAAGCCATGTCGCTCGAAGGAAATGTCGAACGCGGGGGGGATTACCGGTTTGGTGCCGCGGCGCTATTCCTGGCGGCGGTGTCGATTCTGATTGCTCTCGGTTTTCAGTACATCGGCGGCTATGTGCCGTGCATGCTCTGCCTAATGGAGCGATACGCGTATTACGTAGGAATTCCCGTTCTCTTCATTGCCTTGGCTCTGACCTCGGGCGGGTATCGTGGCACCGCGGCGGTATTGTTTTTTCTTGTCGCGCTCGCGTTCCTCGCCAATGCCGGCCTCGGCATCTACCACGCGGGGGCCGAATGGAAGTTCTGGCCTGGGCCCGCCACCTGCGGCGGCGGCGAGTCACTCGCGACGTCGGCGGGCAGTCTGCTGAACGACATCCAGGGCATCAAGGTGATGAAGTGCGACGAGGCGTCGTTCCGCTTCCTCGGGATCTCGTTCGCAGGCTGGAATGTCGTCTCCTCGCTGCTTGTGATGGCGCTCGCTTTGCGCGCCGCCTTTACCGCCGCCGCGCGGCGCAATTCGCCATAAATTCCAGCCTCTTGACGCTTGTCCACAATTCTCGGGTCGCACGAAAACGTTGATTTCGTTGCGTGCCCGATACTGTCAAGCGAATATCTTATCGCAGACAGAATCGTGCCTTTTCGTTGCCTGAATGTGACGGCTATTCTCTGTTCGTTCGCGGAACACAAGGCTGGGTGGGGCCGTTCCAAGCGTCGAGGGAGATCTTAGTGGCGTTCAAGTTGCGTTTTTCGGGATCGTCTCCCGAGCTGCCTGCCCTCGGTAGCCCTTCCGAGTGTGTTCGCGTCCCGTCTTTGAGTAAGCGTGGCGTTGTTGCGTTCCGTAAGCGTCTGTTGCGTAGCGTTGTGTTCGAGTGCGGACGGACTCCAAAAGACGTCCTGTCCGGGACGTTCAAAAACCTTAGGCGAACCGCTTCGACAAAAAAGTCGATGCGTATGTCCCGGCGGTTCGCCCGCACCACGTATCGCGCTCCATTCGTTGGAGCGGCGATCGGGCGGATGGGTGATGAGGCGTCCTGGCGTGCGGTTGGAGATATTGCGCTGGACGTTCTGAAAAGCGCCGCTGTTCGGGTTGAGACCAAGTCGACGCGTGAAGTGTAGCAATCAGCGTTTCGTGGCGTCGTGTTCGCGTCAGTGCGTTCTGATCCGTAGCAACAAACTGAATTCGGAGAGCAACCGGCTTTCCCAAAGAGCTGGCAGACGCACGGAGCGTGATTGGAGTTAGCCCTCAAATCGAGACATCACGTGACAAGGTCTCGCGTAGTGATGTCACAGCGCTCTGTGTGTCTGCCGCCTGCATTGGAACACGAACGCCTCTTCAAAGTTCCTAGACATCAGTAATTTAAGTGGAGCTGCAAAAATGACCCCCTCGGTTCCCGATCACGTCAGCCCGATCCAGTGGCATCAGGCTGTTTCCGTCAGCCGGCAAGAATGCGCGCGCATTTTCCGCGACGGTGGGACGCCGCAAGATGCGCTCGTCGCGTTCGGTCTCAATGCCGATGATCCTGCCAATTGGGAGCGGGTGGTGGACCAGATTGCCGCCGAGCTTTGTGCGCATCCGATGATGCGTGCGGCTTAAACGTCGCCGGAGCGGCGAGGCCGTCCCTTATGCTCTGGATGGCCGGGTCAAGCCCGGCCATTGAGTGGTGAAGGAAGTTGAAATTTCCCCACACGTCATGGCCGCCCGCCGAGGCGGACATCGAGAGCAACACGATGGATGTGGGACGTGTTGAGTAGAAGCCGGAGTTACTAAGGCTCGAGTTCGGTATCCCAATAGAGATAGTCGAGCCAGCTTTTGTGCAGGTAGTTGGGCGGGAAAAGCCGCCCGTTGCGATGCAGTTCAAACACTGTCGGCCGATAGGGCTCATGCGCCGGAAACATCCCGGCGACCCTCGGCATCATCCCACCTTTTTTGAGATTGCAAGGCGCGCAGGCGGTGACGACATTGTCCCATCGCGTCTGGCCGCCGCGAGAACGCGGAATGAGGTGATCGAACGTCAGGTCGCTTTTGTCGCCGCAATACTGGCAGGCGAAGCGATCACGAAGGAAAACATTGAAGCGCGTGAAAGCTGGATAGAGCGCCGGCTTCACGTAAGTCTTGAGCGACACGACGCTCGGCAGCTTCAGTTCGAAGGATGGGCTTCTGACGTAGCGCTCGTATTCGGAGACAATGTTGACGCGATCAAGAAACACGGCCTTCACCGTGTCCTGCCAACTCCACAGCGACAGCGGATAGTAGCTGAGCGGCCGGAAGTCGGCGTTCAGTACCAGAGCCGGACAGTTGTCCGGAATTGTCACGTGAGCATTCACGGTCGCATAAACCTCGCGGTTTTTTGGTCCGTCGAATCGCGTCTTAGGCCTTACTAGGACGCCGGGATACTAGCGGCGCATATCAGTTCTGTGAAGCATCCGGTCCGATCTGTCGCGG
>DATBRP010000258.1:0-4660 GCA_036560245.1 Hyphomicrobium sp. | reverse complement strand
GCGAGGCGGCAGATTTGCAGTCGCGGCGTGTCGTCAACGATATTCATGGCGGGAGGCGTCCGTCGCGCTGGGCTTTTCAATCACGGCAGACCGTGCCGGACATTATTCGGCGCGCCGGATCGCGAACTTGATCGTATCTTTAAAGATACCGCTGACCTCGATCGAAAACGGGCCGGGACCGATATCGAAGCGCACGCTTTTGCGGACGCCGTCGCAATCGGATTTTCCGGTATGGGCCGAGGGCTTCAGCGTCTTGCCGTCTTGTACGACATCGATCCAGCCGGGGATCGAAAGCGAGATCTGATGCAATCCGGCTTCCGTCACGCCGTCGAAATCGACGATGCCGCCGTACCGCTCGCCGGTATTGGGTCTCGGTTTGCTGCTCGGAGCGACCGGAAACGAAACTTTGCTCATCGGCTGCAGGGAGAGCGTGATGGCCTTCGCGGGCAGCGCTTGCAGCTTGGCCCCGGATGCCAGCGCTTCGCTATCGGCGCCCTTCATCCACTGAAGCTCGGTCGCGATGGGCCAAGCAAAACTTTCGCAGCCGCCCGTCTCGGCTGCGTACGCGGAAAGCGGCGTTACGAACGCCGCCGCGCATACTGCTATTCGCAGGTATCCCCCGATTTTCATCTTAATCGACAGCCACCATGACGTCCGAAGACTTGATCACGGCCGATGCCGTCATGCCCTTCACGAGGCCCAAGTCGTCAACTGCTTCGTTGGTGATCGATGCGGTTACGATCGTGCCGCCGACGTCAATGCGCACATGCGCGGTCGTTGCGCCTTTGGCGACATCGACGATTTTACCCTTGAGGACGTTCCTGGCGCTGATTTTCATGGCTGCTCCTGGCTCGTTTCGGTTCGATCAGATAATGCTCTTAGCATAAAGATCTGTGCGGCGATCACGGAAAAAACCCCAGTCGGCGCGATACGCTTCAATGAGATTCAAATCGAAGGTATGGACCAAAACGCCTTCGTCCTTGGCGCCGAGTTGCTCGACAAGGTCGCCGCGATGATCGACGATAAACGAATGGCCGTAGAATTTCTGTTTCGTGCCGTCATTGTCTTCCTCGCCCGTGCGATTGGCGGCGACGATGGGAATCGCATTTGAAACGGCATGCCCTTGCATTGCGCGCTGCCATTGCAGGTGGGTGTCGAGGGTCGTGTCGTAGGGTTCCGAGCCGATAGCCGTCGGATAAAAAAGGATTTCGGCGCCCTGCAGGACCATGGCGCGGGCGCTTTCCGGATACCATTGATCCCAGCAGATGCCGACGCCGATGCGGCCATGTTTTGTCGTCCAAGCTTTGAAGCCTGTGTCGCCGGGGCGGAAGTAATACTTCTCCTGATAGCCGGGGCCGTCGGGGATATGGCTCTTGCGATAGACGCCGAGGATTTCGCCGTCGGCATCGGCGATGGCGATGCTGTTGAAATAGCGCGGGCCGTCTTTCTCGAAAAACGAGATCGGGATGACGACGCGGAGTTCCTTCGCGAGTTTCTTCAATGCGAGGACGGATGGATGCTCGGTCACGGAGCGCGCCGTCTCGAACCACTTCGGGTCCTGGCGCGTGCAGAAATAGATGCCTTCGAAAAGTTCCGACGGCAGGATGACTTGCGCGCCCTGCTTCGCGGCTTCGCGCACGAAGCCTTCCGTCTTGGCGATGTTGGCTTTGAGGTCGTGGCCGTAGCTCGTTTGAATGGCGCCGACCGTGATCTGCCGTTTGGTCTTCGACATTAGATCGGCTCCTGCTGGGTGATGCAGTGGAACGATCCACCGCCGGCGCTGCCGCAGCCAAGCAGCCCTCGCGACGATACGCCGACGACGGCGCGCGTCGGAAAGACTGTCTGCAAGGCTTGCAGTGCGTCGGCTTCAGTGGCCGTGCCGTAGATCGGCACGACGACGACACCGTTGGCGATGATGAAATTCATGTGCGAGGCCGGAGAGACATCGCCGAGCGCATTACGATAAAGCCCGACGCCCGGAATACGAATGACTTCGAGTTTGCGACCTGCAGCGTCCGTCTCGCGCGCGAGCGTCGCGGCGATGGCGTCGAGCGTTTCAGCATTCGGATCGTCAGGCCCGGCCGGAGCCTGGCAAACGACGCGGCCGGGAGCGATGAAGCGGGCGATGTTGTCGACGTGGCCGTCTGTGTGGTCGTTCTTCAGACCTTCGTCGATCCAGATGATTTTCCTGGCGCCGAAGGCTTCGACGAGCGCGCTCTCGGCGGCGGCTTTGGTCCAGCCGTTGCGGTTGGGATTAAGGAGCGTCTGTCGCGTCGTCAGGATCGTGCCTTCGCCGTCGTGATCGACGGCGCCGCCTTCGAGAACGAAATCGAAGCGGCGGATCGGGGTTTTGGCGAGAGCCGCAATGTCGTCGCCGACAGTGGCGTCATCCGGCAGATCGTACTTGCCGCCCCAGCTGTTGGTCTTGAAGCGAAGCGCGACGGCGGCATCTGCCGCTTGCGCGAAGATCGGGCCGGTGTCGCGCAGCCAGATATCGCCGTACTTCGCCGGGATGACTTCCGCGACGTCGGGCGAGAGCGCGGCGCGCGCGGAGGTTTCGGCTTCCGTGCCGTTGGCAAGCAGGCGGACTTTGTTGCCGGCGATGCTGAGCGCACGAATGAGCGCTGCGATGTCCCGGCGCGGAGCGTCGAGGTCGCCGTTCCACTCAGCGGGATCGGCCGGCCACGCCGTCCAGATCGCCTTTTGCGGTGCCCATTCCGCAGGCGTCGTGATCGAGGTTTTGGTCGTGGCGTTTGTCATCGAATGACCTTGCATCGCTCCACCGAAGAGGCAACGCGCCGATATTCCGCGCGAGATCGCCATGTCGGGGACGCAACCCCTAGTGTCAAGGGCTAGCTTTACCCTCACACGGGCGTCGCGCAGCGGATAGGCGGCGCGAGCGTTAACGACGAGAAAACAGCGATCCGAGCAGCCCGACCACGATCACCGCGGGGAGGACAATCATAGCGATCGCGCCGACCGTGACGGCAAGGCCGAGCATGAAGAACGCCACCAGCGCCAGGATGAGCATCGCCGCCACGAACACGACGATCCGGATCAGCCATTCCCGCCACCCACTGATGACGGTCGTCCGCCCGTTCCTGGTGATGACGATCATGTCCGGCTCCCGATGGTCATGAATTCCGGCGCGATATGGTGATCTAAAGCGCGAGCTTACGTCTTGTTTCGCCGCCCGAGCGTCCGGAGGCGAAGGGCGTTGAGCTTGATGAAGCCCTGCGCGTCCTTCTGATCGTAAGCGCCCTTGTCGTCCTCGAAGGTGACGAGGGTCGGCGCATAAAGCGACTTCGGGCTTTCGCGTCCGACGACGATGACGTTGCCCTTGTAGAGTTCCAGCGTCACCTCGCCCTCGACGTGTTCCTGGCTCTTGTCGATCAGGGCTTGCAGCATCTCGCGTTCCGGCGAGAACCAGAAGCCGTTGTAGATCAGCTCGGCGTAGCGCGGCATGATCTCGTCTTTGAGGTGGGCGGCGCCGCGGTCGAGCGTCAGGCTTTCGATAGCGCGATGCGCGACCAGCAGGATGGTGCCGCCGGGCGTTTCGTAAACGCCGCGCGATTTCATGCCGACGAAGCGGTTCTCGACGAGATCGAGGCGGCCGATGCCGTTGTCGCGGCCCAAGTCGTTGAGTGCCTTCAAGAGCGTTGCCGGCGACAGTTTCTTGCCGTCGATCGAAACAGCATCGCCCTTGGCGAAGCCGATCTTGATGGTCGTCACCTTGTCCGGCGCGGCCATCGGCGAGATCGTGCGCTGATAGACGACCTCGGGCGCTTTCTTGGCGGGGTCTTCGAGGACTTTGCCTTCGGAAGACGAATGCAAGAGGTTGGCGTCGACGGAGAACGGCGACTCGCCTTCTTTATCCTTCGCGACCGGGATTTGATGCTCGTGCGCAAATTTCAGAAGTTCTTCGCGGCCCTTGAAGGACCACTCCCGCCACGGCGCGATAATCTTGATGGCGGGTTCGAGGGCGTAATAGCCAAGCTCGAAACGCACCTGATCATTGCCCTTGCCGGTCGCGCCATGACAGACGGCGTCGGCACCGACCTTCTTTGCAATCTCGATTTGCTTCTTGGCGATCAGCGGACGGGCGATCGAGGTGCCGAGCAGATAGACGCCTTCGTAGACGGCGTTGGCGCGAAACATCGGGAATACGAAATCGCGCACGAATTCTTCGCGCAGGTCTTCGACGAAGATGTTTTCTTCCTTGATGCCGAGCAGCAGCGCCTTCTTGCGCGCCGGCTCCAATTCCTCGCCCTGGCCGAGATCGGCCGTGAATGTCACGACTTCGGCGCCATACGTCTCCTGAAGCCATTTCAGGATGATCGACGTGTCGAGGCCGCCCGAATAGGCGAGAACGACTTTCTTCACGGACTTGGGCGCGGCGCTCATGCGGATCTGGCTTTCGGAGATTACGGTTCAGGTTGGAAACGCGCGGCACTATAGGGTTGGTGGCGTTCCCTGCAAGAGTAGCCGAAGCCGCAATGCGACACGCCGTTGGAATTCCCTTTGTGACGCTTTAACGAAGGCTGCCGACAGATGAAGCCGACCGTCGTCTTCTGGTATGAATTTGCTTCGACTTACTCGTATCTCGCGGCCATGCGGATCGACGCCGAGGCGGAGCGTGCCGGCGTCGCGGTCGAATGGC
>DATBRP010000257.1:0-5969 GCA_036560245.1 Hyphomicrobium sp. | reverse complement strand
CGATGAGATCGTCCAGCCCGAAATGGCGAAGCGCCGCTTCGGTGCGTTCCCCGTTCGTTGCGTCCGAATTCAGATATTCCGACCAGAAGGCGGCATTCTCGAAGACCGTCAGGCTCGATTTCACGGCGTTGGCGTGTCCGATGACGTGTGCCTGTTCGGCGATTGTCAGTTCACTGTCGCCGCCGTCGAGCCGAATCATACCGCCTGATGCGCGCAGATAACCGGCAATCGTCCTGAGCAGCGTCGTTTTGCCCGCGCCATTGGCTCCGGAAAGCACGAGCGCCTCTCCCGCCGGGACAGAAAACGATAGCCCGTCGATGACGGTGCGGCCGCCGCGCTCTATGACCAGATCTTCGGCAATCAACTGCAACGGGAGGGGAATCCGTAACTGGGGGAAATTAAGCAACAGCAGTGGCATTCGATCGCGACGCCATCGCCGAAACGTGAAGGGGTTCACTTTTGCCAAGGATTATATAAAAGGCAGTTAGTATCCTTCGCTAGCGCAAAAGCGAGGGTCGCGCGGCCTCGTCAGCGATGCCGCGGGATGTCCTCGATCCGCCGGCACTCCGGCGGCGCAGCCCTTCGTCTTAATTTTTCGGAGGCCTGACCTTGAGCGCTCTCACACCCATTTCAAACGACAGCTTCAACTGCCGCAAGACCCTCACCGTCGAGGGTAAGACCTACGTTTATTATTCGCTCCCTGACGCCGAGGCCAACGGCCTCAAGGGGATTTCGAAGCTGCCCTATTCAATGAAGGTTCTGCTCGAGAACCTTTTGCGCCATGAAGACGGGCGCACTGTCAATAAAGCCGATATCGCGGCGATCGCCGATTGGCTCGACAAGAAGGGCAAGACCGGGAAGGAAATCGGCTTTCGCCCGGCGCGCGTCTTGATGCAGGATTTCACGGGCGTTCCGGCCGTGGTCGATCTCGCGGCCATGCGCGACGGCATGACGAAGCTCGGGGGCGACCCAGCCAAGATCAATCCATTGGTGCCGGTCGATCTCGTCATCGACCATTCTGTCATCGTCGATGAGTTCGGCACGCCGAAGGCGCTCGCCGACAACGTCGCGCTGGAATACGCGCGTAACGGCGAGCGTTATAATTTTCTGAAGTGGGGCCAGGGCGCGTTCCACAATTTCCGCGTCGTGCCGCCCGGCACCGGCATCTGCCACCAAGTCAATCTCGAATACCTGTCGCAGACGGTTTGGGTCAACGAAATGGCTGACGGCTCGACGGTCGCCTATCCCGACACGCTCGTCGGTACCGACAGCCACACGACAATGGTCAATTCGCTCGCCGTGCTCGGCTGGGGCGTCGGCGGCATCGAGGCCGAGGCTGCGATGCTTGGTCAGGCGCAATCGATGCTCATTCCGGAAGTCATCGGCTTCCGTCTCACCGACAAGCTGAACGAGGGCGTGACGGCGACCGATCTGGTGCTGACCGTCACGCAGATGCTGCGCAAGAAGGGTGTCGTCAACAAATTCGTCGAGTTCTGCGGCCCAGGCCTCGACAGCATGACGCTCGCAGATCGCGCGACAATCGCCAACATGGCGCCCGAGTATGGCGCGACGTGCGGCTTCTTCCCAGTCGACAAGGAAACGATCAACTATCTGACGATGTCGGGGCGCGACGCGCATCGCGTGGCGCTGGTCGAAGCCTATTGCAAGGCCCAGGGTCTCTATCGCGACGCTAGCTCCGCCGAACCGGTCTTTACCGATACGCTCGAACTCAATCTCGGCGATGTGGTGCCGTCGATGGCGGGGCCGAAGCGTCCCGAAGGCCGCATTTCACTGAACGATATCAAAAGCGGCTTCGAAACGGCGCTGACAGCCGAATACAAAAAGCCGGGCGAGATTCACAAGCGCGTTCCTGTCGAAGGCCGCGCTTTCGACATCGGACATGGCGACGTGGCGATCGCGGCGATTACGAGCTGCACCAATACGTCGAACCCGAGTGTTTTGATTGCTGCCGGGCTTCTGGCGCGTAATGCGGTCAAGCGCGGATTATCGAGCAAACCTTGGGTTAAAACATCGCTCGCGCCTGGATCGCAGGTCGTCGCCGCCTATCTGGCGCAATCGGGACTGCAGGCCTACCTCGATCAGCTCGGCTTCAATCTCGTCGGCTTCGGCTGCACGACCTGTATCGGAAATTCCGGGCCGCTGGCGCCGGAGCTTTCAAAAGCGATCAACGATAATGGCCTCATCGCCGCCGCCGTGCTCTCCGGCAATCGCAATTTCGAAGGCCGCGTCAGCCCCGACGTGCAGGCGAATTACCTCGCGTCGCCGCCGCTCGTCGTCGCCTACGCCTTGGCAGGCTCGGTGCAAAAGGATCTGACGAAAGAACCGCTCGGAACCGATAGCGACGGCAAACCGGTCTTCCTCAAAGATATCTGGCCGACGTCTCAGGAAATCCAGAAATTCATCGTCGAGAACGTCACGCGCGACATGTTCAAATCGCGCTACGCCGATGTCTTCAAGGGTGACAAAAACTGGCAATCGATCGCGATCAGCGGCGGGCTGACCTATGGCTGGAACGGCCAATCGACCTACGTACAGAACCCGCCCTACTTCCAAACCATTGCCCGTGATGCGAAACCCGTCGACGACATCGTCAATGCGCGCATCCTCGGACTGTTCGGCGACAAGATCACCACCGATCACATATCGCCCGCCGGCGCGATCAAAACGGCGAGCCCGGCCGGGCGCTACCTGCTCGAGCACGGCGTGAAGCCCGTCGACTTCAATCAGTACGGCACGCGGCGCGGCAACCATGAAGTGATGATGCGCGGCACGTTCGCCAACATTCGCATCAAGAACGGCATGGTGAAGGATGCGAACGGCAATGTGAAGGAAGGCGGCCTGACGATTCATTATCCGTCCGGCGAGGAGATGGCGATCTACGATGCGGCGATGCTCTACGAGCAGGAAGGCGTGCCGCTGGTGGTGTTCGCCGGAATCGAATACGGCAACGGCTCGTCGCGCGACTGGGCGGCGAAGGGCACCAACCTGCTCGGCGTTCGCGCAGTCATCGCGCAGTCATTCGAGCGTATCCACCGTTCGAACCTCGTCGGCATGGGCGTAGCGCCCTTCACGTTCCTTGAAGGTACGTCGTGGCAAACGCTCGACCTCAAGGGCGACGAGCGCGTCACCATTACCGGCCTCGCCAAGGTCAAGCCGCGCGAGACGATCAACGTCACCATTACCCGCGACAACGGATCGACGCTCGACGTGCCGGTGCTCTGCCGGATCGATACGCTCGACGAGGTCGAGTACTTCCGGAACGGCGGTATTCTGCAGTACGTGCTGCGCAACCTTGCGGCTTGACCGCAGAAGGCCAATTGCCTCTCCTTGGGAGAGGGCCAGGGTGAGGGGACGACATCCTCTCATCCGGCTGCCGTCCACCTTCTCCCAAGGGAGAAGGTCGCCTGGCGCGGTAACGATTCAAGGTCTGGCGGCGAATTCCAGATCGGCTCACCCGTTCGTGACAAGGCTTTCGCGCGTTTCACTTTTTCGCAATGCGACTAGGGGTTAAAAGAGACGAACGAGGTGACAGCATCACCTCCATCTGGGCAAGCAGCAATGCGTTTTCGCAGTATCCTCCTGGCAGTTTTGGCGTCTTCCGCGGTCGCTGCCGCGGCAATACCATTGTCGGCTGACGAAGCCTCCACTGCAGGACAGCCTGCGATGCCCGCTCGCGCCGTCGTCGAGCTTTTCACGAGCCAAGGGTGCTCCTCATGCCCGCCCGCCGATGCGCTGCTCAAAACGCTCGCCGCCGATCCTTCGATTATCGCGCTATCGCTGCCGGTCGATTATTGGAACTACCTCGGCTGGAAGGATACGTTTGCTTCCCCACGCAACACCGAGCGGCAACGCAACTATGCGCGCGCGCGCGGTGACGGCGCCATCTACACGCCTCAGGCCATCATCAATGGGATGGTGCACGTCAACGGTGCGTCGAAGTCGGAGATCGAGCAGGCTATCGCCACGACCTCCAAGACAGGGGGTCCGCAGCAAATACCCGTGCGGTTCTGGCAGGAGAGCAATACGCTCAATTTCGCGATGGGCGGCGAGATGCCGGGGCACGCGGCCCGAGAGGCGACGATCTGGCTTGGCGTTGTCCAAACCTCGGGAAGCGTCGATATCAAGCAAGGCGAGAACGAAGGAAAGACGCTGACCTACACCAACATCGTGCGGGAGCTGACGCCCATCGGCATTTGGAAGGGCCAGCCGCTCGAAGTGCAGTTGCCGCGCGCGGCGCTGATGCAGGCCGAAGTTCAGAAGATCGTCGTGCTGCTGCAGGAAGGCCGGAGCGGCCCGATCATCGGCGGTACACTCGCCGGGCTGTGGTAGCTGGCGCCTCCGTTTTGGCACTTGCGTGGATGGCCGCCGTCATGCCGAAGGCATGCTTCGCATGCGTTGCGGCCATGACGAGATTTTGTGCGAGTTGAAGGGCTGGGTCCCGGCTCTGCGCTGCGCTTCGACCGGGACGACATGGTTTTGGGACTCTGGATGGCCGGGTCAAGCCCGGCCATGGAGTTGAGTGCTAGGCGGCGAGGCCGCGTTTTTTTAGCAATCCATCGATTTTCGGCGGCCGTCCACGGAACGCGACGTAGGCTGCGTGCGGGTCGCGGCGATTGCCCGCCGAATAGATGAACTCGTAAAGTTTCTTGGCCGTGGGGCGGTGGAATACGTCGCCCGATTCTTCGAACGCCGCGAACGCGTCGGCGTCCATGACCTCGGACCACAAATAGCTGTAATAGCCCGCTGCATATCCCGACATGATGTGCATGAAGTGCGGCAGGCGATGACGCATGACGATTTCATCCGGCATGCCGATGTCGTTCAAGGTTTCGCGCTCGAAGCGTTCGACGTCGCCGATCGGCGTTCCCTCAGCGGAATAGAGCGCCATGTCGACAAGCGCCGACGACGTGTATTCGACCGTTGCGAAGCCCTGGTTGAAATTTCTCGCGGCGGCCAGCCGTTGACGCAGCGCCTTCGGCATCGGTTTACCGGTTTTGTAGTGGAGCGCGTGCTTTTCGAGGACTTCCGGTGTCGACAGCCAGTGCTCGTAGAGCTGCGACGGTAGCTCGACGAAGTCGCGCGATACGGCGGTTCCGGAGATCGATGGATAGGTGACGTTCGACAGCAGCCCGTGCAGAGCGTGGCCGAATTCGTGGAACAGCGTGCGCGCGTCGTCGAACGATAAAAGCACCGCTTCGCCGTCGGCACCTTTGGCGAAGTTCAGGACGTTGACGATGATGGGCGATTGTCCCTTCGCAAGCTTGTGCTGTGAACGGAATGCGGACATCCACGCCCCCGAGCGTTTCGACGGCCGCGCAAAATAGTCGCCCATGAAAATTCCGACATGGGCGCCGGCCTTGTCGAGGACTTCCCAGGTTCTGACTTCGGGATGATAGCGCGGCAGGTCCTTGCGCTCCTTGAACCGCAAGCCAAACAGGCGCGTCGCGCAATCGAAGGCGGCCCCGATCATGTTGTCGAGCTCGAGGTAGGGCTGCAGCTTCGCCTCGTCGAGATCGTACTTCGTCGTGCGAACTTTTTCCGAATAGTAACGCCAATCCCAGGGCATGATCAGCGAATTGTCACCGCTGTTGCGTGCTTCATCGATAAGGGCTTCACGTTCTTCGTTGGCGCGTTTAACCGCTTTGCGCCAAACACCCTGTAGCAGATCGGCGACGGCGTCCGGGGTCTTCGCCATCGTGTCCTGCAGGCTGAATTCGGCGAACGACTTGAAGCCCATCAGGCGCGCATATTCGCCACGCAACGCCACCGCTTCAGCAACGATCTGGCGGTTATCGGTGTCGCCGGTATGCGCCCCGCGTCTGACCCAGGCGTTGAATGCCTGCTCGCGCAGATCGCGGCGGCTGGAAAAGGTGAGGAAGCCTTCAACGCTGGAACGTGCCAGCGTGATCAGCGCTTTACCCTGGAAGCCAGCGTCGGCGGCAGCGCGC
>DATBRP010000256.1:0-7459 GCA_036560245.1 Hyphomicrobium sp. | reverse complement strand
CTTGCGGGCGATCTCGGACCCAATCGATCCGCCGGCGCCCGTGACGAGAACATTCTTGCCTTTGATGTTGCGCGAAAGAAGATTTTTGACCGGCGATACGCTGTCGCGGCCCAGCAAATCCTCGACGTCGAGCGGCCGAAGTTCCGTTACGTCGACGCGGCCGGATGCAATGTCCTCGAGCGACGGAAGAACCTTGACCGTCACGGGCAGCTTTTCAATTTCCTTCAAGATGCGGCGGCGCTCGGTGCGCTCGACCGATGGGATTGCAAGCAGGATTTGCTTGATGCCGAACCGCTCGACGACGCGCGCCAGGCGATCCGGGCGATGGACCCTGACGTTGCTGATGTATTGTCCCCAGAGCGTCGGCGACGAATCGCAGAATCCGACAACGTCATATGCAGGCAATCGCGTCAGAGCGCACGCCAACTCCACGCCTGCGGGGCCAGCGCCGTAAATGAGAACGGGGTCGCGTGATGGTCCCGGATCGAATTTCGGCAACACGATGCCGTAGCTGCTAAGCAGCCAGGCGATCATCTGCCGGGAGAGAATGAGCAGCGGCGCGCCGACGATACCATAGAGCACGATGACGCTGCGCGGAATGCCGAGCTGTCCCGACATGAAGACGATGAGCGACCACAGCAGAACGGAAACGGCGAAGGACACGACGATGCGTTTGTGGCCGTGCGTACCGAGATAACGACTGACGAATCGATAGAGTCCCGAGTAGGCGAGCGTCGCTATCGTCAACAACGGCGCGGAAACAAGGAGCAGCGCTACATTCCAATCCGCCGGGCGATAGAAAAACCCGTAACGAATGGACATGCCGAGCCAGAGAACGGTCGAGAGGCTGAGAAAATCGAAGGCGCCGAGCAGGGCGCGCTTTTTCCGGCGCGGCAAATCAAGCAGCCAGCCGCGCAAATACTGCGACGTCTCGCGGCGTGTGCCCGCGTCCGTCACAGGAGCGCTTCCTGAAAGTCCCCGTCCACTTTGCATACGCAGCACATCTGACAAATTACGGATGATTGGATAGCGCAAGTCCGGCTCCCAACCAAGGTTCAGGAGCGCGTTCCTGCATCCGAACATCGACGGAGGTAAAATGGCAACGTCGCCTTGCCTACGTCTTCAGCTTATCCCCAAGATGCGTAATCAGCCGATATGCTGACCAAATTGCTATCAGTCCAAAGGCGACTCCGCCGATCATGTTGCCGGCAAGGACCCCTGGCGCTCCATAAAATTGACCGCCGGCCAGAACGAAGGGCACCGTGCCGAGCGTTGCCCGGCCCCAGTTCAACAACGTCGAATAATGCGGCCGTCCGAGCGTGTTGAAGACGGCGTTGGCGACGAACAGAGCACCTAGAAAGACAAACAACGGCGCGAGCCAGCGGCAGAAGAATACGATCAGCGCCCGCGCCTCATCGCCTGCATGGAAAAGCGTCGCAACAGCGTGCGCGAGGATGGCCAGAATGAGCCACGCCGTCGCTGTGAACGCTGTCATGGTGAACAGCGATAGCGTGAAGACATCGCGCATGCGCTGCGGCGCGCGGGCTCCGTAATTTTGACCGATGATCGGACCCACCGCGCCGGAGAGGGCGTAAATGGCGCCGAAGGCGACGGGGGTCAATCGGGCAATGATCGCCCAGGCCGCGACCGCCGCGTCACCGTAGGCCGCGATGGCGTGCGTGACGTAGGCGTTGCCGATGGCCGGCGCGACATTCGTCAGAACCGCCGGCGCGGCGATATTCATGAATTGGGGGGCATCCTGCATCAACGTCGCGATCTTCGGCCGCCCCAACAAATCGTGGACACCGACGACGCCACGAAAGCCGATGAGCATCATCGTCAGCCGCGCCAATAGCGAAGAGACGGCGGCGCCTTCGATGCCGAAGCCGAAATGGACGATAATGATCAGGTCGAGGATCGTGTTCACCACGGCCCCGAACAGCGTCACGAACATTGCGCGCCGCGCATCGCCGGCCGAGCGCAGCACGGCAGATGACGCCATCGCCGAAGACAGGACAGGAAGCGTCGGCAGAAGTATTTTCAGGTATCCTGTCGCAAGATCGAGCGTGCGATCGTGAGCACCCAGCAGTTCGAGCAAAGGCCCGATCGTCAGCCACAGGATGACGGCCGCAACCGTCGAGACGGCGAACGCGAGCATATGAGCATTGGTCGCGAGGCGTCTTGCCCGCATGCGCCGCCCGGCACCGAGCGCGGGCGCGACAAGCGAAGTCGCGGCTATCGAAAGTCCGATGCCGATCGACGTTGCGAAGAACAGGATCGAGCTTGCGTAGCCGACGGCCGCTACGATGGCCTCGTCGCCGAGACGCGAGAGGAAATAGATGTTGGCGAGATCGCCGACGAAGATGGCCATCAGCCCAACAGCACCGGCACCCGTCATCAGCAGGATGTGGCGCAGAAGTGAGCCAGTGACGAACCTTGGCCCTTCGGCGCCCCGCCGTGCCGTTTGGGTATTTGCCATCGAAAGTTTTCCCGCCTTGGGCGCCATGCTTCGGTCCGCCCAAGCCCATACGGCAATTTAGACTTTGCGTCGCGCCTTGAAGGCGGCAGCGAGTGTGCCGTCGTCGAGATAGTCGAGTTCGCCGCCGATCGGCACACCTTGCGCGAGGCGCGACACGGTCACGTTCGACGAGGCGAGTTGATCGGAAATGTAGTGCGCGGTCGATTGGCCTTCGACGGTCGCATTGAGCGCCAGCAGGATCTCTTTGACTTCCGGCGATTGTGCTCGCGTCAGAAGGCTCGTGATGTTCAGCTGCTCCGGTCCGATGCCGTCAAGCGGAGACAGATGGCCGCCGAGGACATGATAGCGCGCGGAGACAATGTTGGCCCGCTCCAGCGCCCAGAGATCACCGACTTCCTCGATAACAACGATAAGGCTTTGGTCGCGGCGCGGGTCGGCGCAAATGCTGCACGGAACGACGGTATCGAGATTGCCGCACACCGGACATTCCGAAATTTTTGCGACGGCCTGCTGCAAAGCGTCCGACAACGGCAGCAGCAGATCGTTGCGGCGCTTCAAGAGCGCCAGCACCGCCTTGCGAGCCGAACGCGGGCCAAGGCCCGGCAGACGCGCGAGCAACTGCACGAGGCGCTCGATCTCAGGGCCTGCGATTTTTCGCGACATCTCTTGATTCACAATCGGACAGCTGACGTCGGCCAGGACTGAGGAAAGCCCTGTCCGACTTCGCGACGTATAGCTGGATCAGTAGGCGCGGCCTAGAACAGCTTCATTCCGGGTGGAAGGGGAAGGCCGCCGGTGATCTCGGCCATCTTCGCCTGCATGGCACTGTCGGATTTCGCACGCGCGTCGGCGGCCGCCGCGACGATCAGATCTTCGAGAATTTCGCCTTCGTCGGGTTTGAGCAGGCTCGGATCGATGCGAACGCGCTTGACCTCGCCCTTGCCGTCGACGGTCAGATGCACGAGACCGCCACCCGATTGCCCCTCGATCTCGGTCCGAGCGAGTTCGTCTTGCATCTCCTTGAAGCGGGCCTGCATCTCGCCCATCTGCTTCATCATGCCCATCAAATCTTTCATGTGTTCCTCTGCACGTGGCGGCCGGTGTCGCTGCGGCGGACCTCAGCCGGCTTCGCTCTCTTTATCGTCGTTTCGATCCGTCTCGCCTCCGGCGATTCGGCGCACTTCCGCGATCTTCGCATCCGGAAATGCCTGAAGTACGGCGCGCACCGCGGGATGCGCCTTGAGTTGTTCGAGGTCGGCCGCTTCCTGCGCGCGGCGGACGGTGCCGATGGCCGGACTGCCTGCCTCTTTTGAGAGCACAACCATCCAACGCCGTCCGGTCCAGGCGTTGAGTTTCTCGCGGAGGTCGTTGGCGAGTTCCGGCGGCGCGCCCGGCAACAGAAAAATATCGATCGAGCCGGCGACGGCGTCGAATTTGACGAGGCTCACGTGATCTTCGAGGTGAATTTTCAGTTTCGCGTCGCGTTTGTCTCCGACGAGAGCAACCACGTCCGCAAATGAGCGCGGATCGGATTTCGCGGATTGAACGGGCACGGGCGGCATCGCCTCATCGCCAAGCTCGTCCGTGTCATCGCCGGCCTGATCGGCTTCGTCGTCGAAGTCGAAACTGTCGTCCGTAACGGCGTCGGTGGTTTGTGACGTTGGAGCGGGTGCGCTGACGTTGAGCGGCCCCCGAGCCGTTGCGTTGCTTTCGGCTGGAGCCGGCGCGGCGCGGCGCGCGGGTATCGTGGCGCCGCCGAGGCTGCGGATCAGTTCGTCCGGCGTCGGCAGGTCGGCGGTGTAGGCGAGGCGGATCAAAACCATTTCGGCCGCGACTTGCGGGTTCGGGGCGCGCGTCACCTCTTCGAGGCCTTTGAGCAGCATCTGCCAGGCGCGCGAGAGATACGGCATCGACAGACGCGCCGCGAGATCGCTGCAGCGGCGTTTTTCTTCCGCCGTCAGGCCTTCGCTCGCGGGATCTTCACCCACGGCTTTGACACGCGCGATCGCATGCACGGCTTCGGCGAGATCGGAGACGACGGCTGCGGCTTCGGCGCCGTCGCGATGCAGGCTCGTAAAGCCTTCGAGCGCCGCCGGCAGATCGCCGCGGAACAACGCCTCGGCGAGATCGAAGATGCGTGCGCGATCGGCGAGGCCGAGCATATCGCGAACGCTCGCCGCCGTGACATGGCCCTCGCCCATTGCGATCGCTTGATCGAGTATCGAGAGGCCGTCGCGCACGGAGCCTTCGGCGGCGCGGGCGATCAATTGCAAAGCGTCGGCGTCGGCACGCGCGCCTTCGCTCGTCGCGATTTTCTGAAAGTGTTCGGCCAATACCGGCTGCTCGACGCGGCGCAGATCGAAGCGTTGGCAACGCGACAGAACGGTGACCGGAACTTTGCGGATTTCCGTCGTCGCGAAGATGAAGCGGACGTGCGCGGGCGGCTCTTCGAGCGTCTTCAGCAGCGCGTTGAACGCACCCTTCGAGAGCATGTGGACTTCGTCGATGATGAAGACCTTGGTGCGCGCCACCATGGGCGTGTACTGCGCGCTCTCGATGATCTCGCGGATGTTGTCGACGCCGGTATTGGAGGCGGCGTCGATTTCGAGCACGTCGGGATGGCGGCCCTCCATGATGTCCTTGCAGTGGACACCTAGGCCCGGCATGTCGATCGTCGGCTTGTCAAAGCCGGGAGCTTCGTAATTGAGAGCGCGGGCGAGGATTCGAGCCGTCGTCGTCTTGCCGACGCCGCGCACGCCGGTCAGCATGTAGCCTTGCGCGATGCGTCCCGACGCGAAGGCATTGCGGAGCGTCGTCACCATCGCCGACTGACCGATCAGGTCGTCGAACGTGGCCGGGCGATATTTGCGCGCGAGGACGACGTAGGGCTTTGCAGCCTCCACCTCGACGCCATCCGAACCGTCTGTCGTATTGGTTTTTTTCTTGGCCATGATACCGGAGTAGCCGACTTACGCACAAAGGGCGAGGGAGCAAGGCGGCTCGCTCTGAGCCGCACCCTCGCGAGGGCCAGCGGCCCGCGAGCGGCATGAAAAGAGAGGCTGGCGAACGACCCGACTTCTGATCGTTAGGGCTGCTTCCTTCCGGACCTGACCCGGTTGGCGACGAATTCGTCCGTCACCAACCTCCCGGCCTTATAATGGGCTGGGCAGCGGAAAAGTACAACCCCGTGAAAGATCAGTGACTTGCGTTATCCTACGTCATCCTCGGCCGAGCGCGCCACCGGCGCGTCGATGGCCGGGGATCCAGCGCAAAACTCGTCGAAGACGCGATATTGAGCCTTCGGCAAATTTTAGCTGGATCCCCGAACACGCTCGCGGTGCTCACGCGTTCGAGGATGACGGACCGAGCTAGATGCAGCGGCCGCCGTCGACTTCGATGGCGACGCCGGTGATGAAGGCGCTGGCGGGATCGGCGAGGAACAGCGCGGCGTTGGCGATGTCGAGCGGTTTCGACATGCGGCCGAGCGGAATTCCGGCGACGAATTTCGCGCGATTTTCTGGTGTGTCGGGCAAGCCCATGAACTGTTCGAGCAAACCCGTTTCGCCGATGACCGGATTGATGGCGTTGACGCGGATATTCTTCGGCGCCAGTTCGGCTGCGATCGATTTCGTCAGCGTGATCGCCGCGCCTTTTGAACCGTTGTACCAAGTCAGCCCTGGGCGCGGTCGCACACCAGCCGTCGATGCCGTGGTGATGATCGAGCCGCCACCGCGCTTTTCCATGACTGGCACGACGGCCAGCGTTGTCAGATAGATCGACTTGACGTTGACGGCGTAGATGCGATCGAACTCGTCTTCCGTGACTTGCATCAACGACTGGTTCTTGTGCGTCACGCCGGCGTTGTTGACGAGAATATCGACACCGCCGAAGGCTTCCACGGCCGCCGCGATCATTGCTTCGACATCGCTGCGTTTGGTGACATCCGTCGCAGTCGCGATGGCGCGGCCCGGCCCGAGCGTCGCTGCAACGGAATGCGCGGCGGGGCCGTCGATATCCGCAACGACGACCTTCGCCCCTTCCGCTGCGAAGAGTTCGGCAATGCCACGCCCGAAACCCGAGGCGGCGCCGGTGACGATGGCGACTTTATCTTTGAGCCGCATGCGAGGTCAGCCGGGCCGCTTCAGCGGCACCTGGCCGCTCGCCGCGAGATCGGCTGCTTCCTTGCGGAACGGGCTCGCCGGATAGGTGCCGAGAATCTTCGTTTCGGTCGAGAAGAACGACAACTCTTCAAGCGCCAACTGCACCGGACGGTCGACCGGATGACCTTGGATATCGGCGAAGAACATCGAGGCGTTGAAGGTGCCTTCCTGCTGATAGCTCTCGATCTTCGTCATGTTGACGCCGTTGGTGGCAAAGCCGCCGAGCGCCTTATAGAGCGCGGCCGGCACGTTGCGGACACGGAATGTGAAGGTCGTAACGACGGGTCCATCGCCCGGCTCGGCGTCGTCCGGATCGCGTGCCAGGATCACGAAGCGCGTCGTGTTGTGCGTCTCATCCTCCATATCGCTCTTGAGGATTTTGAGACCGTAGATCTCGGCGGCCAAGCGAGACGCGATCGCGGCCGTCGTCAGATCGTTGCTTTCGGCAACGAGCCGCGCCGCGCCGGCGGTGTCGGCCTCCGGAACCGGAGAGATGCCGAGCTTGCGAAGCGTGATCCGGCACTGGCCGAGCGCTTGCGTGTGACTCATCACACGTTTGACGGTCGAAAGCGTTGCGCCCTCCTTCGCCATCAACTGGTGGCGAACGCGATGGAAGTGCTCGGCAACGATGTAGAGGCCGGCGTCGGGCAGCAGATAATGGATATCGGCGACGCGGCCCGCGACCGAGTTCTCGATCGGGATCATCGCATAGCGGGCGTCGCCCGATTTGACCGCAGCGATCGCGTCCTCGAAGGTCGGATAAGCGACGGGTTCCAAATCGGGATAAACTTCGCGCGCCGCGAGGTGCGAATTGGCTCCC
>DATBRP010000255.1:0-23598 GCA_036560245.1 Hyphomicrobium sp. | reverse complement strand
GCTCCGGTCTGGCTCGTCGAATTATCGAATCGTTGCGAGTAGGCCACAGGTAAAGCAGTTCTTGCTTTCTGCACCGTAATCTGGCACCAAAGAGCCGATTGACAGGGGGCAGCTCGAGAAATCACAGCCTTTTACGTCGTCCGGCGCTCGGCCGCTGGGTGACGCTTGCAAGTTCCCGCGCTATTAGGCCCGCCGCATTGCCTGATAGAGTGGGTATAGATCGATCCGAGCGACCACACGGGTGGCCTCCTCGAACGGTTGCAGAAGGTCGATCGCGAAGCTGGGTGAGGAACAACGCCCTCTTTGAACCTCGCCCGGTTGTGGCCAGGGCCGCGAAGCTGTCTCGGAACGATTTACCCCGCTGCCGAGTTTGCTTTCAGCCCTGGCCACTTATGCGGCAAGAGCCAATCCAATCAGCAAATGTCTTGAGAACTCAGTGGGCAACCGCCGCTTAGGCGCGCTGGCTGCCTACTTGATCTTCGTTTCCTTGAAGTCGACGTGCTTGCGCGCGACGGGATCATATTTCTTAAAAACGAGCTTCTCGGTCGACGTACGCGGGTTTTTCTTCGTGACGTAGAAGAATCCGGTTCCAGCCGACGACAACAACTTGATCTTTTGAGTGATGGGCTTGGCCATGGATCACGCTTGGGAAAAATGCGCCGGGATGTCGGCGACGGAGGGCGCACCATACGCGCGAAGTTTCCAGTGTCAAGGTGTACGAAGCGCCACCGTGCATGAGATCAGGGTGCGCCGAAAGCCGCAGGCATCGGCGCAGTAAAACGGCAGTTTTTCATCCGATGAATCCCATTCATCTGCGCCAATCTGCAGGCGCGACGCAACGTCCTCCAGGACAAGCCGGGTGATATTAGGCAGATCGAGTTTGCGCGCTTCACCGAGCGTAAACCAATCGAGATTCAGTAGCTCGCCGTCGGGATTTGCAGGCACGTCAAGAACGGCGCCGCGCGACGCCGTGAAGAACCAGGTGTCGTAACGGCGGACCCGGCCGGGCGGCGTTATTGCACGCGCCAACGGATAGAGAAGCGCCGGAGCGGTGTAACCGACAGCCGTGACGTCGCCGCACGATTCTTCCTGCAAGTCGGTGGTGGCGCGTTCCTTGTTGCCGATCACGAGCCCCGTTTCTTCGGCAAGTTCCCGCAGCGCCGCGAATGCGAATGGCCGTATCCCGGGCGCGAGATCGCGAGGCGCATAGTCACCGGTAAACCGTTCGGCCGCATCCCGGTCGCCAGCCTCGACACGGCCGCCCGGAAATACCCATTTGTCCGGAAGAAAGACCTGATCGGCGTGGCGCCGTCCCATCAGCAGCGTCGGCACGCTTTGTGGGCTGTCGATGAGGATCACGCACGCCGCATCGCGTATCTTGTCTTCGTTTGCTGGGTCAGGAAGTGCGGAGGGCCGTGCCATCATCGCCGTCGCGCGACGATATCAGGACGCGGCTTCTTGCGGCGTCGCTGGCGGCAACTGGCTCAGGCTGGCGTCATCAAACAACGGGTTGCCGAAGCCGTGCATACGCAAAGCCCATTGATAACCGATGAGAGCGCCCTTGACGCGCGGCAGCAGCCAAAGGCTGACCAGGATGGAAGCCGGCATCCAGATCGCAAGCTGAACCCACGTCGGCGGTGAGTAAAGCTTCTCGACGATAAGAACGCCGGTGACGATAACGTGGGCGGTGATCGTCATCACAAAGTAGGGCGGCGCATCGTCGGCGCGTTGATGAAACAATTCGGTGCCGCACTTCGGGCAGAGGTCGTTGACCTTCAAATACTTCCCATAGAGCGCGCCTTGTCCGCACGCGGCGCACTTCTGATGCCAGCCGCGCTTTATCGACTGCCAGACATTCCGGGCCGGAAGGTCTTCGCCAGCGTACGCAATTTCATGGGTGTGATCAGCCATAGGTACTTTGATGGGCGGTCCGGGTATCGCGGTCAAGGCAGCCGGCGGCTCCTGCGACATTATCTCCGGCGGTGTGCTTTGCCAAATTTTCCGCCCCGGTGCTGACGCGGTTCCCGGCCACCGGTTTTCAGTTTCGAGAAATTGCCGCGCTCCGGCTGCGTGAGCATTTCGAAACGCAGCGCACCAGCCGAAGGGATGGCTTCCAGCAGGCGTACTTCTACGCGGTCGCCAAGCCGGTATCCGGTGCCCGTCCGCGCGCCCACCAATGCGTGCGCGGCCTCGACGTGATGATAATAGTCGTTGCCCAGACTCGAGATCGGGATGTAGCCGTCGGCGCCGGTCTCCTTGAGTCGCACGAACAGACCCGAACGCGTGACGCCGGCGATGCGGGCCTGAAACGTCGCGCCGACACGGTCGGAGAGATGTGCAGCGATCAGGCGGTCTGTCGTTTCGCGCTCGGCCGACATGGCCCGCCGTTCGGTATCCGAAATCGACTTGGCAATGCTCGCGAGCCGCGGAATTTCGTCGTCCGTCAGCCCGTCGGGGCCGAGGTCCAACGCGCGGATAAGCGCGCGATGCACGATCAGATCGGCGTAGCGGCGAATGGGCGATGTGAAATGCGCGTATCGCACGAGGTTCAGCCCGAAATGGCCGATGTTCTTCGGCGTGTATTCGGCCTGAGATTGCGAGCGCAGAATGACCTCATTGATCAGGTCCGGTACCGGTAGATCCTTGGCCTGCGCCAGCACCTTGTTGAATGCTTCCGGCTTCAACGCGCCGACGTGAGGAACCTTCATGTCGAGGGTTTCGAGAAAATCCCGCAGCCCTTTGAGCTTTTCCGGGCTCGGCGCATCGTGGACGCGGTAAACGAGAGGCAAGCGCTTTTCTTCGAGCGTCTCGGCGGCCGCGACATTGGCCTGGATCATGAATTCTTCGATGAGCCTGTGCGCTTCGAGCCGTTGCGGCGTCACCACGCGATCGACTTGCCCCTTGTCGTTGAGCACGATCTTGCGTTCTGGCAAATCGAGATCGAGAGGACCGCGCTTGTCTCGGGCCGTCGCAACGGCCTTGTACGCATCCCAAAGCGGCTTCAGCGCGCTTTCCATCAGCGGCAGGCACTTGTCGGAGGGTTGCCCGTCAATTGCAGCCTGGGCTTCCTGATACGAAAGCTTGGCCGCCGAGCGCATCATCCCGCGCACAAACGTATGTTCGCGCTTTTCACCGTACCGATTGAAGATCATCCGCACGGCGAGACATGGCCGCTCTTCGAGTTCGCGCAACGAACAGAGATCGTTCGAGATTTTCTCTGGCAACATCGGCACGACGCGATCGGGGAAGTAAACAGAATTGCCGCGCAGCTGCGCTTCGCGATCAATTTTCGAGCCTGGCCTGATGTAGTGCGCGACATCGGCAATCGCGACCGTGACGATAAATCCGCCGTCATTCTTTGGGTCGCCGTCGGGGGCAGCGTGCACGGCGTCGTCGTGATCGCGGGCATCGACGGGGTCGATCGTGATGAGCGGAACGGCTCGTAGATCCTCGCGCCCCTGCATCGTCGGAGGCGGAAGGCTTTCGCATTCCTGAATTACGCTTTCGGGAAAATCCTCTGGAATGCCGTGAGCATGAATGGCGATGAGCGAAATTTGCCGCTGGTCATCGGGATTGCCGAGACTTTCGACGATCTCGGCACGCGGCGTTGCAAAGCGCCCGCCGCGGGCAAGCTCGAAGCGGACAAGGTCGCCATCTCTGGCTTCACCCACGTCGTCCGACAAAATCGGCCAGCTCTTCAATTCCTTGCGGTCGATCGGCTCGATCGTGCCGCCGCCGCGCTTCGACGAACGGAAGATGCCGAGCAGCCGCCGCTTCTCGCGCGGCAGTTTCTTGATCGGCGTCGCTTCGTACAAAGCACCGCCGCCGCTGCCACGCGGTAGCTTCGTCATCCGCGCAAGCACGCGATCGCCGATGCCGATGTCGTTATCCGTGCCGCGCTCGGAAGGCAGCAATCGCACCGCAGGACGCTTGCCGTCGCCTTCGTCCCAGTTGAGCGGCTTCGCGATCAGGTCGCCGTCGTCATCGCGGCCAGTGACTTCGAGCGTAGCGACCGGCGGCAGTTTGCCCTTTTCCCGCAGACGCTTCTTGTCGCCGGCGAGCACGCCGTCAGCCGTCATCTCGGCGAGCAGCCGCTTCAATGCAATTCGCGCCCCGCCGGAGACGCCGAAGGCGCGCGCAATCTCCCGCTTCCCGGCTTTACCTTGCGCGGAGTTCAGAAATTCGATGATTTGTTCTTTGCTTGGCAGGCCGCCATTGGCAGGCGCGCGCGCCGCGCTCGATTTGCGGGCAACCGTCGCGCCTCGTGTTTTTTGCTTCAGGCTTTTGCCTTTGCGAGTTTCTTGGCTGCGGCAGGCGCCGTTGCCGATTTCTTTGCCGCAGGTTTCGCAGCCTTGCGAGCTGGCGATGCGCTTGCTTCGGCCTTTGCCTTAGCCGGCTTCGCAGCTTTCGCCGCCTTCGGTTTCGCGCTCCTTGCAGGCTTCGACTTTTTACCGCCGCCGTTGGCGATGCGCTCGGCAAGAAGCGCGACCGCCTCGTCCATTGTCAGCGAACCCGGATCTTTCGCCCGAGGCACCGTGGCGTTGACCTTATTATGCGTGACGTACGGACCATAGCGGCCCTCGAGCACCTGCACGGGGCCGCCTTCGTTCGGATGCGCTCCAAGATCCTTGAGGACCTTCGGAGCGTTGCGCTGGAACCGGCTCTTGCCCCCGCCCGCGCGCTTTTCAGCGAGCAGCGTAACGGCGCGATTGAGACCGACCGAGAAAACTTCTTCGATGTTGTCGACGTTGGCATAGGTGCCGTCGTGCAGAATGAACGGTCCGTAACGGCCAAGCCCTGCCGTAATCGGCGTCCCGGTCTCGGGATGAATCCCGACTTCACGCGGCAGCGACAGAAGCTGCGTCGCCTTTTCAAAATCGAGTGTCGCGGCGTCGATGCCCTTCGGAATGCTCGAGCGCTTCGGCTTCTCATCGCCTTGTGCTTCGCCGAGCTGAACGTAGGGACCGAACCGGCCGGTGCGCAAAGTCACGGCAACGCCGTCGTCGTTATAGCCGAGCACCTTGCCGTCGAGCGCTGAATCGCCGTTGTCGCTCTGCGTCAGCTGGCGCGTGTAGTTGCATTCGGGATAATTCCCGCATCCGATGAAGGCTCCGTACTTGCCGGAGATTTTGAGGCTCAGACGTCCTTTTCCGCACTTCGGACAAAGGCGCGGATCGCTACCGTCTCCTTTATCGGGAAAGACGTGCGGCCCAAGCATCTCATTTAGCGCTTCGAGAACGTCGCCGACGCGCAAGTCTTTGATCTCGCCGACGGAGGCGATGAAATCGCGCCAGAAATCGCGCAGCACGCTCTTGTACGCCATCTCGTTGTTCGAGATGAGGTCGAGCTTTTCCTCAAGGTCGGCGGTGAAGTCGTATTCGACGTAGCGCTTGAAGAAGCTTTCGAGAAACGCGATGACCAGCCGGCCCTTGTCCTCCGGAACAAGCCGCTTCTTTTCAATTTTGACGTAGTCGCGGTCGACCAATACGGCCATCGTCGAGGCATAGGTCGAAGGCCGTCCGATACCGAGTTCTTCCATACGCTTGACCAGCGTCGCTTCGGAAAAGCGCGGCGGCGGCTGCGTGAAGTGCTGGTCGGCGCTGATGTCCTTGTCTTTCAGATGATCGCCCGCTGCGAGCGGCGGCAGGCGCCGGTCTTCCTCGTCGCCCTCCGGATCGTCTTTGCCCTTTTCGATGGTGCGGACCCGATCGTCGCGGCCTTCCTCATAGACCTTGAGAAAGCCGTCAAACAACAGAACCGAGCCGTTAGCGCGAAGACCGTAGGTTTTGCCGTCGCCGCCCTTGACCTCGATTTCCGCCACCGTCTGCTCGAAATCGGCAGGGGCCATTTGGCTGGCAATGGCGCGCTTCCAGATGAGATCGTAAAGGGCCGCCTGATCCTTCTCGAGATGCTTGCGGATCTTATCCGGAGTGCGCCGCGGATCGGTCGGGCGGATGGCTTCGTGCGCTTCCTGGGCGTTCTTGGCCTTGGTTTTG
Source organism: Hyphomicrobium sp. (assembly GCA_036560245.1). Lineage (GTDB taxonomy): Bacteria > Pseudomonadota > Alphaproteobacteria > Rhizobiales > Hyphomicrobiaceae > Hyphomicrobium_B. The sequence goes on along the minus strand of DATBRP010000255.1, from coordinate 17,602 downwards.
TATTCGCGGGCAAAGGGCGTGTACTTCTTGCCGAACTCGGCCGAGATCATGTCGCGAATCTGACCCACGGCTTCGGGTACGATCTGAACGCCGTCGGTTCGCATATAAGTAATGAGACCGACCGTCTCGCCACCGATGTCGATGCCCTCATAGAGACGCTGCGCGATTTGCATCGTCTGCTTGGCCGAGAAGCCCAGCTTTCGCGAAGCGTCCATCTGCAGGGTCGAGGTCGTGAACGGCGGATACGGATTGCGCTTTGCAGCCTTTTTCTCGACCGAGGCGACGCGGAAATCCCGGCCTTCGAGCGCCGATTTGATGGCGTGAGCGGACGCTTCGTCCTTGATGTCGAGCTTCTTCAGCGACGTGCCGTCGATGCCGACAAGGCGCGACCTGACGTCTTCGCCCTTCGCCGTCGCCAGCAGAGCTTCGATTGTCCAGTATTCGTCGGTTTTGAAGGCCTCGATCTCGGCCTCGCGATCGCAGACGAGCCTCAGTGCTACGGATTGCACGCGGCCGGCCGAACGGGCGCCCGGCAGTTTGCGCCAGAGCACCGGAGACAGGGTGAAGCCGACGAGATAGTCCAGCGCACGGCGGGCGAGATAGGCTTCGACCAGCGGACCATCGATTGCGCGCGGTTCTTTGAGTGCCGCCAGGATCGACTGCTTCGTGATCGCGTTGAACGCGACGCGCTCGACCTCGGTATCTTTCTTCAGCGCTTTTTTCTGGTTGAGGATTTCCAGAATATGCCAGGAGATGGCTTCGCCTTCCCGATCAGGGTCGGTCGCCAGAATGAGCTTGTCGGCCTTTTTTACCGCTTCGGCGATCTCACGCATGATCTTCTGGGATTTGCCGTCAATCTCCCAGTGCATCATAAAATCGTGGTCGGGCTCGACCGAACCGTCCTTCGCAGGCAGGTCGCGGACGTGCCCATAAGACGCGATGACCTTGTAGCCCGAACCCAAATATTTGTTGATCGTCTTGGCCTTAGCGGCGGATTCGACGATAACGACGTTCATCTGGCGCTTTCGCTCCTGGGACCTCCGACCACCGGGCCGGGGCCGAATCTGGCAGCCTACATCTGTGGCCGCGCGGCGGGCCGGGAACATGGTTGATCGCCGCAGCGGTGTCAAATAGCTGCGATTGCGACCAAGGATATATGTTTAAATATCTTGCAACCATAAGGAGAGTTGGCTAATCTGTTCGTATTGCTCTGATGAGGCCTGTCGTGAGGAAATTGGAAGGGCTGCCCGAAGCCGACGCAGATTATGCGCAATCGCCGGACTACGAGCGCCGCGAGCGTCTCGAATATCTTGCCGATCTATTGAGCGAGCTTCAGTCGCTGGCAGAACGCGAAGGTTGTGCAAAGCTGCCGAACCTTATCGCTCAGTCTCGCGCCGAGGCAATCGCCGAGTCCCTTAAAGTCAGATCCGACGTCTAAACAGTCTTCAGGGCCACGAGGCTAAAACCCTGGCGCTCGATGCGGCCCGCCAGATCGAGTTCGAGCAGGGCGACCTGAACGCTTTGCACTGAGAGGCCGGTGGCCCGCGCTAAGGCGTCGACGGCGACCGGGGCCGGCCCCAAAGCTGCGAGAACCGCAGTCATTTCGTGTGCGCCGTTGGAAGGGCGAGGAACGGCTCGCTGCGGCTGCGTTTTATGCGGCTCATTTTCAGATCGAGACAGGTCCGGTCGAGAATCCTCGGCGGGCGCGCTGTAATCGTGCCGCAAGTCCTCAAGACCGATCATCGGACGCAGAACTTCGACGACCTCGCTCGGTTCGGTGACAAGCGTGGCGCCCTGCTTGATCAGCCGATTGGTGCCCTCAGCGCGAGGGTCGAGCGGATGCCCCGGAAGCGCGAACACTTCGCGCCCCAGGTCGTTAGCGTAACGAGCGGTAACGAGCGTGCCCGAACGTGTCGCCGCTTCGATGATCACGACGCCATGCACCAAACCTGCGATGATCCGGTTACGTCGCGGAAAATCCCTATCGCGAGGCTGGAAGCCAGGCGGCCGCTCCGTAACAAGGCAACCCTCGCGCCCAATGCGATCCTGCAGGTCGCGGTGCTCAGGCGGATAAATCCAGTCGATGCCGCCGGCGACTACGGCGGTAGTGCCGCGTGCCAGTGCCGTTTCGTGTGCCGCGCGATCGATACCGCGCGCCAGACCCGAGACGATGACGAACCCGGCTTCGGCCAGTTCGTTGGAAAAGCGCCGCGTCAGCTGCACGCCTGCTGCCGAACATTGCCGCGAACCGACAATTGCGATTGCCGGTGAGTTTAGAAGGTCGCGCCGGCCTTTGACGTAGAGCATTGGCGGCGGCGCATCGATGCGTGCGAGCAACGCGGGATAGTCCGGCTCGATCGTGAACAGCTGAACGGCGCCCGCGCGCGCGGCGGCCTCAAGCTCCCTTTCCGCGTCGGCCGCCGGGCAGAGCCGGATCGCTCGACCGGCCCCGCCGCGCCGTGACAGTTCGGGCAACGCTTCAAGCGCTTTCGTCGCTCCACCGAAATGATTGATGAGTTCGCGGAACGTCACCGGCCCGACGTTCTCCGACCTGATGAGCCTTAGGCACGCAAGCCTCTCGGCCTCGGAAAGAGGGGCTGTCGGCAGGGGCGCAGGTTTGAAAAGCTGAGGCTGCTCAGGCCTTGGCACCGATCCTCGGCTCCTCACCCGCTAGAAGCCTGCGGATATTCCCGCGATGTTTGATTAGAACGATGATACTCATCAGTGCGGACACGACGGCAAATGTATCGTACCCGAATGCCCAGGCCGCGAAGGGCGTAACGATGATCGCGATGATCGCCGCGAGAGACGAAATCCGGGTCGCGGCGGCGACGGCGAGCCAAACCCCGGTGAACACAGCCGCGATCTGCCACGCGACCGCAAACAAGACGCCGAGGTAGGTCGCGACGCCTTTTCCGCCCTTGAATTTCAGCCAAACAGGAAAGTCGTGACCCAGCAGCGCGCCGAGTCCGGCGTACATTGCCGGTATCGGGCCGAAATAATGGTTCGCGATTAGGACTGCGGCGGCGCCTTTCGCGGCATCGAGCAGAAGCGTCGCTGCGGCGAGGCCCTTGCGCCCGGTGCGCAGCACGTTGGTCGCGCCGATATTGCCCGATCCGATATGGCGGACATCGCCGAGACCCGCCGCGCGTGTCAGCAGCAGACCGAAAGGAATTGAACCCAAAAGGTACCCCAGACCGAGCGCTATCAGCAGCATCTGGAAGGACGAGTGGTCCATGCTTCGCGGATTTCCGTGGTTCGGCCGTCTTGAAAGAGACTATGTGCGTTCGACGCCAGCGTATTCGTAGGCTGTTTCGCCAGCAACCATAGTTCTCAGTACACGCCCCTGCATCTTGGCCTCGTCGAAAGGCGTGTTCTTCGAGCGCGAGCGCAGCAGATCCTTGTTGACGACCCACGGCTCGCCCACGTCGAACAGCACCAGGTCGGCGATCGCACCTTTGACGAGACGGCCGCTGTGCAATCCAAGCAACCGCGCTGGGTTGATGGTTAGCGTTTTCAGCACGGCCGGAAGTGTCACGTCGCCCGCGTGCACCAGCCGCAGGGCTGCCGAAAGCAGCGTCTCGAGCCCCACGGCGCCGTCGGCCGCTTCGGCAAACGGCCGGCGCTTCGTGTCGGCGTCCTGTGGATCATGACTCGAGACGATGACGTCGATGTCGCCGTTGGCGACGGCCTGAACCATCGCTACCCGGTCTTCTTCGCGCCGAAGCGGTGGGCGCATTTTGAAGAAGGTACGATAGGAGCCGATATCGTTTTCGTTCAACGTCAGGTGATTGATCGAGACGCCGCACGTGACCGGAAGTTTTTTTGCCTTGGCTGCACGAACGACGTCGAGGCTTTCTCGACAGCTGATCGTCGCGGCATGATAGCGCCCGCCCGTCATCTCGACGAGGCGCACGTCGCGCTCCAGCATGATGGTTTCGGCGATTTTCGAAGTCCCGGGAAGCCCGAGGCGGGCCGCGACTTCGCCCGAATTCATCGCGCCGCTTCCCGAAAGATACGGGTCCTCGGTGTGATGAACGACCAGGGCATCGAAGTCCTTGGCGTAGCTCAACACGTTGCGCATCACGCGCGTGTTGACGATGCTCGATTTGCCATTCGAAAACGCAATGGCACCGGCGCGCTTCAGAAGACCGATCTCGGTCATCTCTTCGCCCTTGAGACCCTTGGTCAACGCGGCCATCGTGTGGACGTGGACCAGAGCGTTGTCGCGGGCACGGCGCTGGATGAAATCGACGAGCGCCACTTGGTCGATGACCGGATTCGTCTCCGGCATCACGACGATGGTCGTCACGCCGCCGGCAGCGGCGGCATGGCTCGCGGTTTTCAGCGTTTCGCGATGTTCGAAGCCCGGTTCGCCGGAGAACACCTGCGCATCGATCAGGCCCGGCGCAAGGACGTGACCTTTGCAATCAATGACGATCGCGCCTTCGGGAGCATTGCGGCGCAGATGACTACCAAGGTCGGCGATGAGACCGTCCTTGACCAGCAATCCGCCCGGCTCGTCGCGATTTGAAGCGGGATCGATGAGGCGTGCGTTGATGAAGACGATCGCCTTGCCGACGCTCTTCGGCTTCTCGATGGCTTTGCTCATTGGGCCGCCTCCTCGAAGCCAGGAAGGTGAGCAGACAGCGCTTCAAGCACGGCCATGCGCACGGCGACGCCCATTTCGACCTGTTCGCGAATGACGCTGCGTGAATGATCGGCAACCGTTGAGGCAATCTCAACGCCGCGGTTCATCGGGCCGGGATGCATGACGAGGGCATCGGGCTTGGCTCGCGCAAGTTTTTCGTGATCGAGCCCGAAGAAGTGGAAGAACTCACGGCTTGAGGGAACGTAGGAAGCATCCATCCGTTCGCGCTGGAGGCGCAGCATCATCACGATATCGGCGCCATCCAAGCCCTTCCACATGTCGGTGAACACTTCGCCTCCAAGCCGATCCGGGGACGACGGTAGCAACGTCGAAGGCGCGACGAGGCGCACGCGCGCCCCGAGTGCATTCAAGACATTGATGTTGGAGCGGGCCACGCGTGAGTGGAGGATATCGCCGCAAATGGCGACCGTCAGTCCGGCAACACGGCCCTTGGCGCGGCGAATGGTCAACGCGTCGAGCAACGCTTGCGTCGGATGCTGGTGTGCGCCGTCGCCCGCGTTGATGACGGAGCAGTCGACCTTCTGCGACAGAAGTTCCACCGCGCCCGCCGCATGATGGCGCACGACGATGATGTCCGGCCGCATCGCATTCAGCGTTACGGCGGTGTCGATCAGCGTCTCGCCTTTCGTCACCGACGACGTCGCGACGTTCATGTTCATAACGTCGGCGCTGAGCCGCTTGCCGGCCATTTCAAAGGAAGCTTGCGTGCGCGTCGAGGATTCGAAGAAAAGATTGATCAGCGTCCGTCCGGCGAGCACGTCGCGCTTCCTGCCGCCTTGCCGGATATGATCCGCGGCCTTGTCGGCAAGATCGAGAAGGAAATTAATCTCATTTGCCGACAACCCCTCGCAGGTCAGCAAATGGCGGCGCGGAAAGACCTTCAGCGCGTTCGAATTCGATTTCGTTGTCATTAAAGTGGTCTCTATAGGCGGAGTCTAGAGCGCCCGCAAGCGTAGCGCGCAAGCGCCTGCGAATTCGCTTAACGACGGGTGGACAGCATGCCTTTTCAGGGGTGACGGCCGAGGCGGTCAAGTGCGCTCTGCAGAATAATGGTGGCGGCGAGCTTGTCGATGACTTCGCCACGCCGTTTCCGCGTCTGGTCGGCATCGATGAGCATCCGTTCGGCTTCCGCCGTCGTCAGGCGTTCGTCCCAGAGGAGGATCGGCAGCGAGCTGAGCTTGTTAAGATTGCGAGCCAAAGCCCGCGTCGCCTGTGCCCGCGGACCCTCCGTCCCATCGAGATTGCGCGGCAAGCCAAGAACGAGCCCGGTAACACCGTGTTCCGCCGCCAGCGATAGGAGCAGGACGGCGTCGACGCTGAACTTGGTCCGCCTGATGGTCTCGAGCGGCGACGCAATCGTCCGCGTCACGTCGGACAGCGAAAGTCCGAGCGTTTTCGTGCCGCCGTCGATACCGATCAGGCGTCCCGCTCGTGCCGTGGCATCGCGGAACGCCTGTGGGTCTTCCGTGGTGCATCCCGGGACTTCGGGAGGGGGGGGTAGGGCCATGATGCTCTGATCTGACTTAGAATCTATTGTAACTGTCGCTACGCAGTAGCAGCATCACGCAGTGTTTGACATCGCCAAGCCGGCGGCCGGCGTCAGTCTCGGAGGCCGGCGCCGAGACGCCCGGCCGCGACGTTGCGGCACTGGTTGCATCGGGGCCGCCGGGACGGGTAAGAGAGCATCCCGAAGCCTTCTCCGGACTTTCTCGAAGGGATTAGCCATGCAGGTCGACGAAGCGACCGTTCGCCGTATCGCGCGTCTCGCCAGGATCAAGATCAGCGACGCCGAGGCCAAGGGCCTCGAAAAGGAGCTGTCGGGCATTCTCGATTGGGTAAAGCATCTCGACGAGGTCGATACAACGGCCGTCGAACCGATGACGCGTGTCGTGGCGCAGCAGCTGACGATGCGGGACGACGTGGTGACGGCCGGTGACATTGCCGATGCGATCACGGCAAATGCACCGCTCGCCGAAGACCATTATTTCGTTGTGCCGAAGGTCGTGGAGTAGGTCATGTTTCGAGCATCGCTGATCGCCATCGGCATTCTTGTCGCGCATACCGCTGCCCGAGCCGAAGACGTGAAGTTGAAAGCCGATTTCATCGGCGAGGGGACATATTCCCCGACGACTGGATGCAAGAAGCTCGAAGACATTCAGAACGGGAAGGCTGCGCCCAACATTTCGACCTACCCATTAAAGCTGACGCGCGAAGGAACCGGAAGCTGGGAAGGCGGCTGCGCATTCGCCTCGATCCGCGAAGTGAAGTCGAACGTCTTCGAAAGCAAGATGCAATGCTCCGAAGGCGCCGAGGAGTATGAGGAAACCGTGACGTTTACCCGGCTCGACGCCGACCGTATCAAAGTCGCGAGTGGGGACGAGGCACTCGTTTATGTGCGCTGCAAAGCGTTGAAAGGGACTGTTGAGCGGTGACGGATCTAACCAAGCTGACGATGACCGAGGCCCGCGACGGTCTCAAGAAAAAGTCCTTTTCCGCGCTTGAGCTGACGGATGCTTTCCTCGCAGCGATCGACGCGGCGAACCCGGCGCTCAATACCTATGTGCTGCCGACGCCCGAGCACGCCCGCACGCAGGCGAAAGAAAGCGACAAGCGGATCGCCGCCGGTAATGCGCGCCCACTCGAAGGTCTCCCGATCGGCAACAAGGATCTTTTCTGTACCAAAGGCATTCGCACGACCGCGTGCTCGAAAATCCTGGACGACTTCAAGCCGGCGTATGAATCGACCGTCGGACAGAACCTCTGGGACGCCGGAGCCGTTATGCTCGGCAAGCTCAACAATGACGAATTTGCGATGGGGTCCTCGAACGAAACGAGCGCATTCGGCAACGTCGTAAGCCCTTGGCGGCGTAAAGGTGCAGACGGCAAGGTCTCGACCGATAAACTCGTTCCGGGCGGTTCTTCGGGTGGCTCATCGGCCGCGGTGGCCGCTGATCTCTGCCTCGCCGCAACGGCGACGGACACCGGCGGCTCGATCCGCCAGCCGGCGGCGCTTACGGGCACAGTCGGCATCAAGCCGACCTACGGCCGTTGCTCGCGCTGGGGCATCGTCGCATTTGCCTCATCGCTCGATCAGGCCGGGCCGATCGCCAAGACGGTGCGTGATGCGGCGATGATGCTCAAGACGATGGCGAGCTACGATTCCAAGGACACGACCTCCGTCAACGCGGCGGTTCCAGATTATGAGGCGGCCCTCGGCAAAGGCGTCAAAGGTTTGCGCGTGGGCGTGCCGAAGGAATACCGCGTCGACGGTATGTCGAATGAAATCGGCAAGCTTTGGGATGACGGCATTGCATGGCTGAAATCCGCCGGCGCAACGATCCATGACATTTCTCTTCCACACACGAAATATGCGTTGCCGGCCTATTATATCGTTGCGCCGGCCGAGTGTTCATCGAACCTCGCGCGCTACGACGGCATGCGTTACGGACTTCGCGTCAATGGTGACAATCTGATCGACACTTATGAAAAAACACGCGCGGCTGGGTTCGGCAAAGAGGTTCGCCGCCGTATCCTGATCGGCACCTATGTGCTGTCCGCAGGCTACTACGATGCATATTATCTCAAGGCACAGAAAGTTCGCACGCTCATCAAGCGCGACTTCGATGACGCCTGGAACAAGGTTGATGTCGTGCTGACGCCGACGACGCCGTCGCCCGCGTTTGCATTCGGCGAGAAGTCCGGCGATCCGCTGGCGATGTATCTTGAAGACATCTTCACGGTAACGGTCAACATGGCCGGCCTTCCCGGCATGTCGGTGCCGGCCGGATTGTCGTCGCAAGGCACTCCGCTCGGTTTGCAGCTCATCGGCAAACCGTTCGACGAGGAGACGCTGTTTCGGACAGCTCAAGTGATTGAAGATGCGGCAGGTCGTTTTTCTGTGCCTGCCAAATGGTGGATGAAGGGCTGAAAACATGGATCCAAAACGGCCGTGGGAGTGTGCAGACATGTCCCAAGTGCGTTCCGAGATCGACCGCATCGATGCGGCTCTCGTCGACCTCATCGCCGAACGCTTCGGATACGTCGATCGCGCCTGGCAGTTGAAAATGTCGACGGATGAGGGCGCCGTCGTGCAGTGGCGCATTCAACAGGTCATCGATCGCGTTAAGGCCCGGGCGGCCGACAAGAAGATGCCGCCGGAAATGGTCGACATGGTCGGGGCGCAGTGGCGCAACATGATCGGCTGGTTTGTTCAGTTCGAGGAAGAAAAATTACGCCAGGCCACGGATGCTTCCAAAGCCGGAACTGGAGGCAAAGGTGGAGCCTGATTTTCAAGCGAACGTACCATTGCTAGAAGTGTTGCTTTACGGTGTGTTCAATCCAGCGACGATTGTCGTCTCATTTATGATGGGACAGAAGGCGGACGACAAAAGCAAAATCATGATCGGAGCCTTTGCCGGCGCGATCGCCGGTGTCGCCGTACTCTATATCGCCACGTTTTTACGCCTTTGGGATTCGCCGACGCTCGGCAGGGCCATTGCCGGCGTATTCATAACCTCGCTAGTCGCGGGCTTTATCTACGCGGGCGCCGGTTATCTGCTCAAGCGCAAAGCCGATTAGAATTGTCTCGCCGAGCCGTCTCGATAATGGCGGCGCGCAAGACTGGAGACGACGAATGAGTTCTCAGAAGATCGCGGAGAAAGCCAAGCCGAAGAATCTCATTGCTGGTGCCACCGGCGATTGGGAACTGGTGATCGGTTTGGAGATTCACGCTCAGGTCGCATCGAACGCGAAACTGTTCTCCGGCGCTTCGACCGCGTTTGGCGCCGAGCCCAACAGCCATGTTTCGCTCGTCGACGCCGCTATGCCGGGAATGCTGCCCGTCATCAATCGGGAATGCGTCGCGCAGGCGATCCGCACCGGCCTCGGCCTTAAAGCTCAGATCAATTTGAAGAGCGTCTTCGACCGCAAGAACTACTTCTATCCTGATCTGCCACAGGGCTATCAGATCTCGCAATATAAGCAGCCCGTCGTCGGCGAGGGCGAGGTCGAGATCGACGTCGACGGAGAGTCGATGACGGTCGGCATCGAACGCCTGCATCTCGAGCAGGATGCCGGCAAATCGCTCCATGATCAGCACCCCGACTATTCCTACGTCGACCTGAACCGCTCCGGTGTCGCGCTGATGGAGATCGTGTCGAAGCCTGACCTCAGGTCTTCGAAGCAGGCGCAGGCCTACGTTACGAAGCTGCGCAGCATCCTTCGCTATCTTGGCACTTGCGACGGCGACATGGAGAAGGGGAACCTTCGCGCCGACGTCAACGTCTCGGTCAGGAAGCCGGGCGACAGCCTCGGCACGCGCTGCGAGATCAAGAACGTCAATTCGATCCGTTTCATCGGTCAGGCGATCGAAGTCGAAGCCAGACGCCAGATCGATATCATCGAAGATGGCGGCAAGATCGACCAGGAGACGCGCCTATTTGATGCCGCAAAGGGCGAAACGCGGTCGATGCGCTCGAAGGAAGAAGCGCACGACTATCGCTATTTCCCCGATCCTGATCTCCTGCCGCTGGAGTTCACGCAGGATTACGTCGAGGAGCTGAAATCCAAGCTGCCCGAACTGCCGGATGAGAAGCGCGCACGCTTCATGTCGTCGTTCGGTCTCTCGGCCTATGACGCTGACGTTCTCGTCGCCGAACGCTCATCGGCCGATTATTTTGAGAACGTTGCTGGAGGGCGCGACGGCAAACTCGCGGCGAATTGGGTGATCAACGAACTGTTCGGCCGCCTGAATAAGGAAGGCAAGGACATCGAGCATAGCCCGGTCTCGGCCGCGCAGCTTGGCTCGATCGTCGATCTCATCGCGTCGAACGCGATTTCGGGAAAAATCGCCAAGGACCTGTTCGAAATCGTCTGGACCGAAGGCGGTGACCCGGCCGAGATCGTCGACAAGCGCGGCATGAAGCAGGTGACCGACACCGGCGCCATCGAGAAGGCTGTCGATGCCATCATCGCCGCCAATCCCGACAAGGTCGAACAGGCGAAGGCGAAGCCCTCGATGCTCGGCTGGTTCGTCGGTCAGGTGATGAAGGCGACGGGCGGTAAAGCCAACCCTGCCGCCGTCAACGACATCCTCAAAGCGAAGCTTGGAATTTGACGTCCGGTCTATCGGCAGACTGAGCGAGCCGGCGCTTGCGCTCGCGAAGACCGACGGACACAACGTGAAGAATTCCAATGCATGCCAGCACGATAAGACCCCCCGGGACGATTGCGGCGATTGCGTAAATTATTTTTGTCGTTGTCATTGGCCTCTCCTTTGAGGCAGTCGTTGTCATGTGACAAAACATACCACTGAGTATTTGAAATCTAGCTCACGCGATCATGCCAAATGCGACGACGAAATTTGCCGACTGCTAACGCCGCGTGAATGAAATGCTAACGCTCCTGACGGGCGTGCCAGCTAGAGCGGCCTGACAATCAAGGGCATTCCGCCTTTTGGCCTCAGCGTCACCCGGCTCACGGGCTCTGGCGCATGGCGGCCGTCCCATTCAAATCGGACGCTTCGCAATAAAGTGGCAAGAATTGCGGTTGCCTCGATAATCGCGAATGACGAACCAATGCACACCCGTTGCCCATAGCCGAACGGCATGAATTGAGTACGCGGATATTTGGCTTCGTTCTCTGGTAAAAAACGATCCGGATCGAAACGATCGGGGTCTGCCCACAGCAGCCGATGGCGATGCACCGCGAACATCGGGATGACGATGAGCGTCGGCTTCGGCAGGTGCTTGCCGCCGATATTTGTGTCGTCTGCGGTTACGCGCGTTATGACGGGTACGGGCGGATAAAGCCGCATGGCTTCCTTGAGCACGCGCGACGTCACCGGCAGTCTCGCGATCGTGCCGGGTCCGATGCGGTCCGTTTTGATAGCCGCACGTACTTCCTCGCGCACCCGTTCCTGCCACTCCGGCGCACGCGCAAGAATATAGAGCGTCCAGGTCAACGCTTTGGCGGTCGTCTCGTGGCCCGCGAGCAGAAACGTCGTCAGATTGTCGACGATCTTTTCGTCCGACATCGGCTCACCGGTGTCGGGATCGCGGGCGGCAAGCATGCGCGCGACGAGATCATCGCCGCCGGTGCCTGCACTGCGGCGCTGATTAAGCAGACCTTGGACGATGGCGCGCGATTGCGCTGCGGCAATGCGCATGCGTCGCTTGCCCGGGTGCCACATATTTTCGGGAAGCAGCAACAGCGACGCGGCGACTTCCCAGGTGATCGGATCGAGATAGGAGCGGCCGGCGCGCTTTATCGCATCGCCCTCGGCTTCGTTGATGCCGGCAAGTATCGTGCGGGCGATGACGGAGAACGTCGTTTCTGTCATGTCCTCTTCGACATTGGTAACGAATTTCGGCCCAAGACGCTTCCAGCGTTCGATCCGCTCCTCGGCGGCATCGACCATGATCGGCACGTAGCTCAGAAGCTCGGTATGGCGGAAGAGCGGACTCGCGAGCTTGCGCTGCCAACGCCAGCTGTCGCCTTCGGCCGTCAGCAGTCCTTCGCCAAGGATCGGCTTGAGCACACGGCGGTCCATGCGCGTCTTGGGAAAGTGCTCGGCGTCTTTGAGAAGAATGCGCTCGATCAGCGCCGGGTCCGTGACCCACGCCACAAGTGGCCGCTTGATGCCATAGGTGACGACCGGCTCATGGTAGACGGCACGCGGCAGCGACCGCAGCGGATTGCGGACGAACCGGGCAAGAAACGGTAGCAGCGGCAACGGCCGCGCCGACGGCTTTACCGTCGGCGGATACAACACAGCGGGTGCGGTCGCGGTGCTCACTTCGAAATCCGATACGCCCGGGAAGGGGGCAGGATACGTGCGGCTTCGACCGTTTTACGCCTAAGCGGAAGCCTTCGTCGCGCGGGCTTTTCCGGAAAGCTTCTTCAAACGCTTTCTGACGCCGGCAGTGTTGCCCTGAATGCGCGTCTGCGTCGGCCGAGCCAGCGTCCGGCGGGCTTTCTTCTTCTGCTTCTGAATATTCTTCAACGACGTCTTGGACATGGGATAGTGCCTCGGCGTTATCTGGGTTTGCCAAAGCGCCGGATAGCGGCGCAGCATTGAGCCGATGCTCTACGGGATCGCCTTTCCCGACGCAAGCTCCCGCTCCGAATGCCGGCCGGGGCTGGCCCCCGGACAACGCTTTTTCATTCACCGAAGGAGATAGTTCAAGCCGAAGTAGGTCGGCGCAATGATGCCTGCCGCCCAAATGAACGCCGACGTGATGTTGGCAAGCTGAAATTGCCACTGCGGCACTGCGTACACCCCCGCGATGACCGGAATGACGGCGCGCACTGGGCCGAAGAAGTGCCCGAAAAACACGCCGACCGCGCCCCATTTGTCGAAAAAGGCCTGGCCGCGATCAACCATTGCTGGATTGCGGTTGAACGGCCAGATGTCGCGAATGCCGTCCTTGTAGTAGAGCCCAATCCAATAGGACATTGCATATCCCAGCGAGCCGCCGACGCCAGCCCACAAGATGGCGGGCCCGAGGACGCTCATTTCGACACCGCTCTTTGCGAGCAGCGCAGAAATTCCGATCAGAATCGCTGTACCGGGCCAGAGTATCGAAAGGAAGCAAAAGCTTTCGAGGAACGCGACGACGAACGCAACGGGACCGGCCCAGCCTTCGTTTGCCCGCACGAACGTGACGATGGCTTCGACAAAATCCTGCACGCTCATGGAAAGACCTTCGCGTTGGGCGCCATGTAATGGATCAATCTATTTTCTTATGGTGCGCGGTACGCGGCAAATAGGAAAACAAATACTTCGTTCAAGTCTATCGACAGCGTCGCGCAATTTCACGGCTCAGTTCGCCCGACACCTCACGCGCCAACATCGCACCGCGTGCAACCTGCGCCGTCGTCAGCCCGACGTAGGCACCTCCACTCAGCGCTGCCGGACCGCGGTCCGCCTCGTCCTTGGCGCGCGCAAGCTCATCGCACGAAAGCTCCTTGCGCATTTTGCTAAATGCCATGAGGCGAACGCCCGAAGCGTATTCATGGGGTCCGGCCGGCTGCTTCATCCACGCCCGCGATTTGTCCGCCATGTAGGAATCATAAACCATTTTACGCTGGCTGATGCAGACGTTGCTGTCGTCTACACACTTCAGGCCCCTTTGATCGCCGAGGGCCGTATCGGCGCCGCCGCAGCCCACCGTGGCCGCGCTCGTGATAAACGCCGCTACGATCGCCATGACTTTACGATTGGGCAAGGCACTTTGAAGACTTTGCAAAGCGAATCTCAATCCATTGTTCCGAATGGCGGTAGGAAGTCAGCGTGGCAGACTCGTGGCGGATGCGCGATGAAGCGGCGAATTGCCTTGGCGTCTAGCGGGATTCGCGTTCACACGTCATCTCTATGGCAAGACCCATCAGAATGGAGGCCCTAGCACATGTCATACGCGGTACGGATTCACGGCTACGGTGGGCCGGATGTGTTGACCTATGAGGACGTCCCGGTCGGCCAACCCGGGCCCGGCGAGGTTTTGCTTCGCCAGCATGCCATCGGCGTCAATTTCATTGATATCTATCAGCGCGAAGGCCTCTACAAGCTCGGCAGCTTCCCGGCGATACTCGGCTCGGAGGGCGCGGGCGACGTGGCTGCGGTCGGTCCCGGCGCCGATGCCTTCAAGGTCGGTGATCGCGTTGCCTACGCCGGCGCCCCCGGAGGATACGCGGAGGCGCGTTTGGTTCCCGCCGAAAAGCTCGTGAAGTTGCCGGATGGGATCGCCTACGATACGGCCGCCGCGATGATGTTGCAGGGCATGACGGCGCGTTACCTGCTTCGCGAGACGTATAGGGTTGGGCCGGAAACGGTCATGCTGTTCCATGCTGCGGCGGGTGGCGTCGGCCTCATTGCCTGCCAGTGGGCGCACGCTCTCGGGGCAACGATCATCGGCACGGTCAGCTCCGACGAAAAAGCGGAGCTCGCGAAGGCCTACGGCTGTACGCACACCATCAACACCAAGCGCGAGGACTTTGTCGCACGCACCCTGGAGCTGACGGGAGGAAAGGGCTGCGATGTCGTCTACGATTCCGTTGGCAAGGATACGTTCCCCAAGTCTCTTGATTGCCTGAAGCCCAGGGGGCTTTGGGTCTCCTTCGGTAATTCGTCCGGCCCGGTTCCGCCTTTCGAACTAACGGCCCTGAAAGGCTCGCTTTTCGCCACGCGCCCGTCGCTTTTCGCCTATACCGCGAAACGAGAGGACCTTGAGCAAAACGCAGCGGAGCTGTTCGAGATGGTGCTCACGGGACGGGTAAAGATCGCGGTTAATCACCGTTACGCGTTGAGCGCCGCAGCCGAAGCGCATCGCGATCTCGCCGCGCGGAAGACGACAGGCTCCATTATTCTCGTTCCATAAGGATGGATATGCTGGACGAAGAAGGACAAGACGAGCCGATCACGTTCTACTTCTGGTCAACACCGAACGGCTACAAGATCTCGATCATGCTCGAAGAGCTTGGCGCACCCTATCGCGTCGAGTTCATCGATATAGGCAAAGGCGAACAGTTCGCGCCGGAGTTCCTCGCTGTTTCGCCGAACAATCGCATCCCGGCCATCGTCGACCCTGATGGGCCCGATGGCCAGCCGATCGCGATCTTCGAATCTGGCGCCATCCTGCAATATCTGGGGCGCAAGTTCGGTGCGTTCTATCCTTCAAACGAGCGCGCCAAGGCCGACGTCGATCAGTGGCTGTTCTGGCAAGTCGGTGGGCTCGGACCGATGGCGGGGCAATGCAACCATTTCCGTCTCTACGCTCCGGAAAAAATTCCGTACGCGATCGACCGTTACACGAAGGAGGTCGGGCGCCTTTTCGGCGTGATGGAAAAGCGCTTAAGCGATCGCCAGTATCTGGCAGGCGCATATTCCATCGCCGACATCGCGAGTTTTCCATGGGCGCGGACCTGGCAGACCCTCGCACAGGACATCAGAAAATTTCCGAACGTCGAACGCTGGCTCAACCGCATCGCAGAACGTCCTGCGGTGATAAAGGGACTCGCGCTCAAGAAGCCGGAAGCGTCGCGTAAGCAGGCGTAAGATTATTCTCGGCCGCTCAAGCTCTCGGGATCGACGGTGCGGCCGGTGACGCTATGGAACGCCATTGCACCCAAGACCTTGTTCGATTGCACGTAACGCAGCGCCTCAGACGGCTGTTCGGCGGGGGCCGGCGCGGCCTCCGACGTGAGGTCTGCGAGACCCAGATAGGACGGCCCGACTTCACCTTGCTGCGCGCAACCACCAAGGGCTAGCGCGACGAAACTCGCAAGCGCGAGCGTGTGGCGAACGATCGTTCGTTCCATTATCCCTCGTTCGGAACGATGTACGTTCCGAACCCTCCGTGCCCCCGGGCGAGAACGCTTTCTGCGTCCACTTCTTTATGATTACTCGCCGCAGCCTGAACCCTGGCTGAATGTCTCTCGCACCCGTCGTCGCGAGGTATCAACCTGTGCCCGATTCAAATCATGGTTAGCCAAAGATGGCAACCGCCCTTAAGCATTGGTGATCAGCCGAAACATTTCGAAAGAAACGTTCCATTTTCTACCAATCGTTGCCCATTATAAAACGAAGTTTGTGTAAGTATTACAGCAATTTTTCGCGGCCTTTTACGAGTTTTCATCCAACCACTGCGATCCTGAAGTCGTGCTGCAACGTCAAGCACAGAGACGCATGGCTCGGCGCCCCAAGACCCTCAGAACCGGTTAGGGCGACCGCATTGGAGTATGTTAAAATGTCGCGTATGGACATGTCCTCGCGTGAGATTGTGGAGTACGGGGCACAAGGCGGTCAGCCTGATGCCTTGTTCGAACTCGGTCTCAGCTGCTGCACCGGCCGTGATGGAGCGGTCGACCTCGTGCAAGCTCACAAGTGGTTCAACATCGCTGCGATGCGCGGCAATGATGAAGCCAAGCGCTATCGGTTGGAATTAGCGCGCGATATGAGCAAAACCGAAATCGTTCAGGCGCAAAAGCTCGCGCGCGAATGGCTTTCTTCGGTCCATTAGATCATCGCATCTATCGAGACGGCTGGCGCCGTCGAGTGCCAAGACAACCGTCGTCAGCATTTTGAGAAAAATGACGACAGGCACTTCCAGGATGTCTTCGCAGCGGACCCGACCGCCGAGCCAGCCTTTTGAAGCGCTGTGGTCGCCGATTTTGCGGCATTGCCGGCCGACTTCGATGTGTCACTCTTTTCCATCATTTCCTGTACGGTCTTCGGAGGCGCATCGCCCGCAGTTTGCGGCGGCTGTTGATTCGCAGTCGTGCCGGCAGCGTTGCCCGGCGGGACCGTGGCACCGGGTGGAATAACGGGCGCGTTCGCCGTAGGCGGATTCGTGTCCGGAGCGGCCGCCGCCTGCTGCGGCGCTCCGCCCCCGAGAGCACCGTCGAGACCCGCTGGAATGGTGAACTCTTTCCGCTCGCCCTGGCAGGGCGCGGTGGTGTTGCGGTCGATGCTGCAGCTCGCGTGTGGGCCGGCCTTGGCGAGGGCCGTGATGCAGTAGAGCTTGGTGACGGTGTCGACCGGGCCGGACTTATTGACGACGCAGTCGTAGTTCGCGTCAGGTCCCGTGCATTTGACGCAGATTTCCGCCGCTCCCGCCACGGTAGCAAAAAGCGCGCACGATGCCGCGCAAAGGCAAGACTT
Organism: Hyphomicrobium sp.; assembly: GCA_036560245.1. Taxonomy (GTDB): domain Bacteria; phylum Pseudomonadota; class Alphaproteobacteria; order Rhizobiales; family Hyphomicrobiaceae; genus Hyphomicrobium_B. Next base: position 272 of record DATBRP010000255.1, on the reverse strand, counting down.
TACATGGACAGCCACAGCAGCCCCGTTTTGCTAGACGTGTACATTGGTCTCAGGACACTAGGACGACTTTGCGGCGACGAACAGTGCCGAGATGGAGCGGGGAACGGTTCCGGCAGGCCAAAGAGCCTTGCTTGCATTGCGGCTGCCCGGCCTCTATAGGGTTGCCACCCACTGATTTGGGGAGACGTGGCCGAGTGGCTGAAGGCAACGGTTTGCTAAATCGTCATACGCTTTAAAGCGTATCGAGGGTTCGAATCCCTCCGTCTCCGCCA
>DATBRP010000254.1:0-2188 GCA_036560245.1 Hyphomicrobium sp. | reverse complement strand
TTCCGCCGTGGCGGCGACGTTGCGTTCGTTGCCGAGGAGTTAAAGGCGGTATTCGATCCGGAAGGCGGCCGCTGGATGGGCGGGCGTTATGTTCCGAGCCTACTGGCGGCGATCGGCGATGTCATCGAACAGCATTTGCTGCATATCGGTTTCCTGACGCGCGGCGAACCGGAGAGCGGTGACGAAGGCCAAGCCGTCAGCCGGCAACCTATTGTTGCCCAGGGATCGGCATCGGAGGGCTACGAGGCTCGGGTTGCAGAGGCCATCCAGGCCAGCGATGGAGACTTACCGCACACCGCTCCGATCGCGGGGGCCCGGGTCTGTCCACGATGCGGCGAGCGGGCGCTGCGGCGCGTCGAAGGCTGCTGGACGTGCGCGAGCTGCACGTATTCGCGCTGCGGCTGATCATATCCGTTAATCCAATTCCACCACGAGCGCAGATACATGAATGCGTCGCCGCGGAAAAAACACATCATTGCCGCGCCGAATACCCCAACCGTTAGCAGATATTGAGAATTGCACCGGAGGTCCGCGTCTATGCTCGGCCGGAGTGTGCGTAATTCAAGTGCTTCTCAACAGTTCATTGACCAAGGGCTGTCTGGCGCGGCCGGCCCGTCAAATTTTCGATCCAAAGTTCACGATTCCTCACACCCGGCGGGATATAACGGACGCAAAAGCAGTATACGGCGGAAATCGCCGATTAGGGGTGTGCGTTATGAGTGCCGATATCATCTGGCTTGCCGACGTTAGAATGCGCCGCAATGGCGGCGGCGATCAGCCGACCGAAAGCGCAATGCCGGTCGCACCGGAAACTTCGCCGCGATTTCATTTCTGGACCGGCGCTTCCGGCAAGCGCTACGTGCACACCGTCTACAGTCTTTTCGACTGCCCGACGCTCGAAGATGCCAATTACATCCTGGTCCGCCGCGCCGATAAGGCAACGCGCACGGTGTTGGCGATCGGACGCCTTGGCAATCATTGCGAGACGCTGAATCTCGCGGAAATCCGCCAGCATGCGGCCGCGCTCGGCGCCGACGAGGTTCACGTCCACCTGCTTGCTTCGTCTCCACAGGAAGCACAGGCCGTCGAAACGGATCTCATCACCGCGCAGTTCACGGCCGGGCCCCGCTCCGCCTAGGGAGCTGCCTCGCCGTTCGTTATCGCGACGGGATTTTCGCGCCGCTGCCGGCATGGCGGCCGAAATCCGGCTGTGGCGTATCCTGGCTCGCCTGGATAATGCCGCGCCGGACCGCGCGTGATTCCGTGAATAGCTTTTCGAGCGTCGCGCCGTCGCCGAAACGGATGGCGCGCTGCAACGTCACGAGGTCTTCGGAGAAGCGGCCGAGCATTTCGAGCACGGCTTCTTTGTTGTTCAAAAACACGTCGCGCCACATGATCGGATCGGAGGCGGCGATGCGCGTGAAATCGCGAAAACCGCCGGCCGAGAACTTGATCACCTCACTGTCGGTTACGCGTTCGAGGTGGGCTGCGGTGTTGACGATGTTGTATGCGATGAGATGCGGCACGTGGCTGGTGATCGCAAGCACCAGATCATGGTGCTCGGGCGACATGATCTCAACGTGCGAGCCGAGCTTTTCCCAAAACGTCTGAAGTTTCGCGAGCGCAGTTTTGTCAGCCGCCGCTTCGGGCGTCAGAATGCACCAGCGTCCGTCGAATAGTTCCGCGAACCCAGCCTCGGGTCCCGATTGTTCGGTGCCGGCAACCGGATGGCCGGCAATAAAATGTATGCCGTCCGGCATATGCGGAGCGATATCGCGGACCGCAGCGCTTTTGACGGAGCCAACGTCGGAAACAATCGCGCCTGTCTCGAGATGCGGGCCGATCGCCTTCGCTATCGCGGCGTAGGCTCCGACCGGCGTGCAAAGGATGACGAGATCGGCGCCGCGAACGGCGTCAACCGGATCGGCGTACATCTTGGTGACGAGACCAAGCTCTTCCGCCTTGGCGCGCGACTCGGCCGTCGACGAGCAGCCGACGATTTCACCGACAAGACCGGAGCGGCGCGCCGCGTGGCTGATCGATGAGCCTATCAATCCGACGCCGATCAACGCCAAGCGTTTGAACATGGGCTTATCGGCAGTTCCTGCACTATCGCCCATCAGGCCGTGCCCTTGAGATATTGAGCGAGCGCCGTGATGGCGCGCTTGTTGTCGTTTTCCGATCCGAT
>DATBRP010000253.1:0-2087 GCA_036560245.1 Hyphomicrobium sp. | reverse complement strand
GAGCGCGTTGACGGCGGCGGCGGCCATAGCGCTGCCCCCTTTGCGCCCCTTGATAATTGCAAACGGCACGCGGCCATCGGCGGCTAATGCTTCCTTGGATTCCATCGCGCCGACGAACCCGACCGGCATTCCGATCACGGCCGCAGGCTTTGGCGCACCCGCATCGAGCATCTCGAGAAGACGGAACAGCGCAGTCGGCGCATTGCCGACGACGATGAGCGCGCCGGCAAGGTGCGGCCGCCACAATTCCATCGCCGCAGCGGTGCGCGTATTACCGATGTCGTTGGCTATTTCCGGAACACGCGGATCGCGGAGCGTGCAGATCACTGCGTTCTTCGCCGGCAGCCGGGCACGCGTCACGCCGTCGGCGACCATCATGGAATCGCAGAGGATCGGCGCGCCATCCTTGAGCGCCGCTATCGCCGAACTCGCGAACGCCGGCGACATGACGATATCGCGCACGATTTCGACCATGCCGCAGGCGTGAATGATGCGCACGGCAACGCGTTCCTCTTCGGGAGAGAAGCGGCCGAGATCGGCTTCGGCGCGAATGATCGCGAACGAGCGCGCATAGATCGCCGCGCCGTCGCGGATATAGTCTTGCGTCGTCATACCAAGGGCCCGTTGATAAAGCGTGCAACGGCGGCGTCGATCTCGGCCGGGCTTACACCCGAAAGCGCGACGGGCCCACTCGGGCCATCGTTACAAATCACGTCGTAACGGCCATCCCGCGCGACTAAAGTCAATGCGGCCGCACCGCGCCGTGCGCATCCTTTCTCGCAACCGGAAATGTGGAGAGAGGGAAGCGTTGTCGTTCCGTATAGCGCGTCGGCGAGGCGTCGGGCGTCACGCCGCGTCTCGGTCGTGGCATTCGCGCACGCCGGCGCGCCGGGACAAACGTCGAAAAACAAACGGAGGTCGTTCGGCGCGGCGATGAGATCCCGGTATTCCGCCTCGGCGAGCACAGCCTTAGCCTGGCCGTCGCTCACAACGGGAAAGACAAGCACGCGTTGTGGGCTCGTTCGGACGGATTGAATGCCGACGCACGAGGCAACGCCGTAAAGCGCTTCAAGTTGGCGTGCGAGGACGCGGCCGAAGGGCAAGCCGACGCCAGCGGCAAAGGTTCCATTCCGATCAGCCAGAAGACCGACCGGTGGTGTTTGTATACCGTTGTCCCCAGGGGAAGGAAGCAGCGATGATTCCAGACCAGCCGCAGCGTAGATCGTCGCGCTGCCGCGGCGTTCGACGGCGTCACGCATCCGCGTGATCGTCGCGTCGCTTGCACGCAGTTCCAGGAAGATCGCCGCGAGCCGTGTGATCGCTTCGATGGCGGAGTCTACGGCGACAATCGCGCCTACATCTGCATTACCATCCAGCGAAATCGCGAGCGAGCCAGACGTGGTCGCCGAAATCATAATGTCGGTCGACCGGCCGCCGATGCGCGGCTCCGATGATCCGGAAAAGCTGAACCCGAACTTCCCCGGCAGCTGCCAGAAAGCCTTGTGTTCGACGAGCACGTCTTCGAGGCGCGCCGCGAGCGTGCAAACATCTGCGCGTGCCGGATCGACACCGCTGAGGGGATCGACGATGACGTTGCGCACGGCTTCCACGTCGGCTTGTTCGTCGATCAAGCCCGAGGCATCAAGGAGAGCCAGCGCTTCGGGATAGCTCTTGGCGCTGAGGCCGCGGAGCTGCAGATTGCCGCGATTTGTGAGGTCGATCTCGCCGGAGCCGAATTCAACTGCTGTCTTGGCGATAGCAAAAAGGGATGAAACCGCCAGCGTGCCGGCACGTGGCCGGATGCGAAGCAACAGGCCATCGCCTGACTGCATCGGCCGGCGGGCTCCGGGGCACCATCCCTTGCGCAAGAGAGAAGACGCGATCATTCGGCTGCCTCGCGAGACGAAGGTCCGCTGGCGGCTGGTCCTTGAGTAGGGGCGGCGATATCGTTGCGCCGCGGCTGCCAAAAACCACGAGCGATAGCTTCTTCAAAACGTTTGCGCATCGCTTCGATCGCGGCCGGATTCTCGCGTGCGATGAAGGCCGCAACGGCGGGATCTCCGAGATACGCCTGATAAAGCCGTTCG
>DATBRP010000252.1:0-2899 GCA_036560245.1 Hyphomicrobium sp. | reverse complement strand
CGGCCGAGAGAGTTGGCGCTCTCTCCTTCCCGGTCGAAGATCGCCCAGGCGATGCCCTCGCCATCGATGGAAAAGCGCCAGTCCTTCAATTGCGACGCCACCTCAGTCATCCGTCACCTCAAACAAATTGCCAACGACTGCCTAATTCACTCAGCCGCCAAAGTTTCAGCGCCGCGGGCATTATGACCAAGCGTCGCATAATTCGGTTTCAATTCCGCCGGATCGAAATGATCGACTGCGATGACGCGCGCCACCAGTCGTTCGATCTCGCGAAGCTGCTCGGCTTCCGCCGTCGTGATCACGCCCTTGGCTTCGGCATCGGCAAACCAGTCGATGCCGTGATAGCGGCGCACAAAGCCGTCGCGAACGGCTTTCTCGAGTTTTTTCTCGACCGGCTCCGCGGCAATCACTTTTTCCAGCGTCACTTCGAGGATGCCGGTCGGATCGTTGACGTCCTTGGAAATGAAGATGTCGCGCGTCAGCCGATCGCGCACCTCCCCAGGCTGCAGCGCATGTTTCGCAACCCTATGGCCGAGCGCATCGGATGCAGCCTTGTATCGCCGGCCGAGCGGGAAGACGACGACCCTCATTAGCGGCCGTGCCCAATGCGCCGGGAAATTATCGACGACGCCGCCAATCGCTTCCTGGAAGCGGTAGAGAGCGTTCTTTGCCGCCAGTTCGACGATGTGTTCGTCGCCCGCCGGACGGCCGTCATCGTCGTAGCGTTTCAACGTGGCGGCCAGCATGTAGACCTCAGACAGCGCGTCGGCCATGCGTCCGGTGATCTTCTGCTTCGTCTTCAGACCACCGCCGAGCAACGCCACCGTCAAGTCTGCGACGAACGCATAGGAGCGGCTGGCGCGCGCAAGCTGACGATACCAATGCGACATGCTCAACGCGCCATCAGGAGCCGAAGCCAGCGACCCGCCGGTAACGTTGTGGACGAACGCGCCCGTGGCATTGGAGAGCGAAAAGGCGATGTGATTATTGAAGGCATGCTCGAAGGCATCGAGACCGCGCCCCCGGTCGGTGTCCTGTGCGGCCTGGACTTCTTTGTAAAGATAAGGATGCGAGCGCAGCGCACCCTGCGCGAACGTGATCAGCGTCCGCGTCAGGATGTTGGCGCCTTCGACCGTAATGCCGACCGGCACCATCTGATACGCCGATTGCAAATAGTTCGAAGGTCCGTCGCAGATCGCGCGGCCGCCGTGAATATCCATCGCATCGTTGACGGCGCGACGCATCTTCTCGGTCGTCTGGTATTTCATCAGCGCCGAAATCACCGACGGTCTCTCGCCACGCGAAACCATCGCCGCCGTCATGGCGCGAGCTGCTTCATTGACGTAGGCGGTCTCGATGATGCGGACCAGCGGCTCCTCGACGCCCTCCATACGCGAGACAGGCAAACCGAACTGCTTGCGGATCCGTGCATAAGCCGACGTGACGCGCAGCATCGTCTTGGCGCCAGCGGTCGCCGACGACGGCAGCGAAATGGCGCGGCCCGCCGACAGGCACTCCATCAGCATGCGCCAGCCATTGCCGGCCATGTTCGCACCGCCGATGACCCAGTCGATCGGAATGAAAACGTCGTTGCCCCAGTTGGGGCCGTTCGGGAATGCAGCACCCGATGGCAAATGCCGGCGGCCGATATTGACGCCGGGATAATTCGCCGGAATGAGCGCCAGCGTGATGCCGACGTCTTCGCCCTTGCCGAGCAAGTTGTCCTTGTCGAACAGGCGAAACGCGAGGCCGACCAGCGTCGCTTTGGGTCCGAGCGTAATGTAGCGCTTGTCCCATGACAGCCGGATGCCGAGCGTATCCTTGCCCTGATAGGTGCCTCGCGTCACATGTCCGATGTCGCGCATCGTGGCGGCATCCGAACCGGACGTCGGTCCCGTGAGCGAGAAGCAGGGCACTTCCTCGCCCTTGGCCAGACGCGGCAGATAATAGTGTTTTTGCTCGTCGGTTCCGTATTTCTCGATGAGTTCGCCGGGGCCGAGCGAGTTCGGCACCATGACGATCGTCACGACGTCCGGCGAGCGCGATGCGATCTTGCCGAGGATCAGTGATTGCGCCTGCGCCGAGAATCCGAGGCCGCCATGCTTCTTCGAGATCAGCATGCCGAGGAAGCCGTGCGACTTCACGAAGTCCCAAATCTCGTCTGGAATTTCACGCAGGCTATGGCGCACCTGCCAGTCGCTGATCATGCGGCACAGTTCGTCGGTCGGGCCGTCGATGAACGCACGCTCTTCCGCCGAGAGCTGGATCGGCGGGATCGACTTCAGCTTGTCCCAATCGGGCGTGCCGGAAAAAATTTCAGCGTCGAAACCGACCGTTCCGGCTTCCAGCGCCTGGGCTTCGGTATCGGAAACTTTCGGCAGGATCTTGCGAACCATCGCGAAGACCGGTTCTACGACGAGGCTCCGGCGCAGCGAAGGGATCGACAGTAATGCCAGCGCGATGAACGGCAGCCACGCGATCGACGTCAGCAGCCCGAAGCTCCCATGCGTCGCAATAAGCGTCAGCAGGCCGACCGCGGCCGCCCAGGCCCACATCGGAGCCCGCGCCATGCCGAGGGCAAGAATCCCGCCCAACGCCAACAGCAGAAGAACCACGGGTGCCATTTCCGAGCCTCCTCAAAAGAACAGCCGCGCCACCGCAGCTGTTCCGGAATGAATGCCCGAGTATCATAGGTTGACGTATACGTCACCTAAACGCCACCATGACGGCTTGGTTGGCGGGTCCGGGGGCACCCGAATAGTAGTTAATCACGTTTGTGCGGCAGTCGCTAACCTTGCAAATACAAAATCGCGGCGACCTGCGTTTCATCGATGCTGCTCGAAAAACATTAAGGACCTGAAACTCATATCTGCGGTTCTTCGCCGAAGAGGTCCACGAC
>DATBRP010000251.1:0-2108 GCA_036560245.1 Hyphomicrobium sp. | reverse complement strand
CCAGACCATCAACCGTCAGCGCCGGACGGCAAACAAACGCCGGCAAAGCCGAGACTTGCCGTCAAAGCCGCGGCCTCAGCGCCATCGCAACGGCGCGCCTGATCCGCTAGGGTAGCGTTGCGGTTTTCATGGCCGGAGCGAGCGGATGAACGAAGTGCCGAAATCAGAGCTGTTTGCTAACAAAAAGGTGGCGTTGCCCGCCGATCATCAGCCGGTGGTTTTTGGCCGCATTGGCGTTCTCCTGCTCAATCTCGGCACGCCCGACGGCACCGGCTACTGGCCGATGCGCCGCTATCTCAAGGAATTCCTTTCCGACGAGCGCGTCATCGAGGTTCCGAGATGGAAGTGGTGGCCGATCCTGAACCTGATCATTCTAACCGTCCGCCCGGCTCGGAAAGGCCGGGACTACGCGACGATCTGGAACAATGAAAAAGACGAAAGTCAGCTGAAGACGATTACGCGCAACCAAGCCGAGCGGCTCGCCGAGCGGCTAAAGGCTGAGGACGGGATCGTCGTCGACTGGGCCATGCGCTACGCCAACCCGACGACCGAGAGCCGAATTCTTGCGCTGAAAGAACAGGGCTGCGATCGTATCCTGCTTTTGCCGCTCTATCCGCAATACGCGGCGGCGACGACGGCGACGGCCTGCGATCATGCCTTCCGTGCGCTGATGAAGATGCGCTGGCAGCCGGCCGTGCGTACCGCGCCAGCCTATCATGATGATCCGGCCTATATCGACGCTTTGGCGAGTTCGATGCAGAAGAGTTTGGCCAAGCTCGATTTCGAGCCCGAGAAAATCATCGCGACGTTTCACGGAATGCCCCAGGAATATCTGAGGAAGGGCGATCCTTATCATTGCCAATGCCAGAAGACATCGCGGCTATTGCGGGAAAAACTTGGCATTGCTCCCGAGCGCTGGCTGACGACGTTCCAGTCGCGCTTCGGAAATGATCCGTGGCTGCAACCCTATACCGATAAGACCGTGGAAAAACTGGCGCTCTCCGGAACGAAAAAGATCGCGCTCGTCGCGCCGGGATTTTCGGCCGATTGTCTGGAAACGCTGGAAGAACTCGACCGCGAGAACCGGCACATCTTCGAATCCAACGGCGGAGAAAAATTCGCTTATCTTCCGGCGCTCAACGACAGTTCGGAAGGCATCGACGTCATCGAGGCAATCGCGCGCCGCGAATTGATGGGCTGGCTCTGATCCCGCCCAATCCACCGCACGTGAGCCATTGGCAAGTCGGCGGTATTACGCGACCCCGAGGCGCAGCAGGTCGTGAATATGGATGAGCCCGACGGGCTTCTGCTTCTCGACCACGAATAGCGCGGTGATGCTCGACGAGTTGATGAGTTCGAGCGCCGCCGACGTCAGCATCGAGGGAGAGATTGTCTTCGGCTTCGGCGTCATGATTTTGTCGACGCTGGCTTCGAGCAGGTTCGCGCCCATATTGCGGCGTAAGTCGCCGTCGGTGATGACACCGATGAGTCGGCGGCGGCCATTGATGACGCCGACGCAGCCAAAGCTCTTTTCCGTCATTGCAACCAGCGCCTCGGCCATCGACTCGCCGCTCTTGATCAGCGGCAGCCGGTCGCCCCGGTGCATGATGTCGGAGACATATTTGAGATTGGCTCCGAGCGAACCGCCGGGGTGGAAGATCTTGAAGTCGTGGGCCGTGAACCCGCGCGCTTCCAGCAGCGCGATCGCCAGGCTGTCTCCGAGCGCAAGCTGCATCGTTGTCGATGTTGTTGGCGCAAGACCGTGCGGGCAGGCTTCTTTTGCGCGCGGCATCAGCAACACGACGTCAGCCTGCTCACCGAGCGCCGAATTCGCCTGCGACGTAATGGCGATCATCGGCACGGCGAAGCGGCGCGAATAGGTGATGATGGGTTTAAGCTCGACCGTTTCCCCAGACCACGACAGCGCCAGAATCAGATCTGACCGCGTGACCATGCCGAGGTCACCGTGCGAGGCTTCGCTCGGATGAACAAAAAACGCCGGCGTGCCCGTCGAGGCAAAGGTCGCTGCGATCTTCTGGCCAACGTGGCCGCTCTTGCCGATGCCGGTGACAATGACGCGGCCCTTGACCGCCACCAGGCGGCGCACG
>DATBRP010000250.1:0-2848 GCA_036560245.1 Hyphomicrobium sp. | reverse complement strand
CCGCCGTCGTTCTTGTCATCCCGGACGGTGCGAAAGCGCCGATCCGGGACCCAGCTAGGCCGCGCAATCGAGCAAAAACTGGGTCCCGGCTCTCACCGCAATGGGCGGCTCGGCCGGGATGACAAAGGGGCAACTGTTCACCCGCACCAAACAGCTATAGAACGAGCCCATTCCCGAAGAAGATTTTACCAAAATGACCGCCGCGCCGTTAATCAAGATCAATGCCGACACCGCGACCGCGAAGCCCTCGCTCGCGGGGCTGACGCGCGACGGCCTTAAGACGGCGCTCGCTGCCGCCGGCGTTCCTCAAAAGCAGCTCAACATGCGCGTTGCCCAGCTCTGGAGCTGGATCTACGCGCGCGGCGTCATGCGTTTCGACGACATGACCGACGTGTCGAAAGATCTCCGCACCCGGCTTGAAGCGCTCTACACGCTCGAACGCCCTGAAATCGTCTCCGAGCAAATCTCGGTCGACGGTACGCGCAAATGGCTCTTGCGGCTGGCCAAGCGCGGGCACGAAGCGCGACCGCCCGAAATCGAAACCGTCTATATCCCCGAGGCTGATCGCGGCACGCTTTGCATTTCGAGCCAGGTCGGCTGCACGCTCACGTGCTCGTTCTGCCATACCGGCACGCAACGCCTCGTCCGCAACCTCGAAGCCGAAGAGATCGTCGCGCAGATCATGCTGGCGCGCGATCGCATCGGCGACTGGGCCGGCGCCAAAGGTCCCAACGACGGCCGCCTTCTGCCGTCGAGTGACCGCAAGATTACCAACGTCGTGCTGATGGGCATGGGCGAGCCGCTCTACAATTTCGATAACGTCAAGGCCGCGATGGACGTCGCTTCCGACGGCGACGGGCTTTCGTTGTCGAAGCGGCGGATCACGCTCTCGACGTCCGGCGTTGTTCCCGAAATTCCGCGTTGGGGCGAAGAAGCCGATACGATGCTCGCGATCTCGCTGCACGCGACGAACAACACGCTGCGCGACGAGCTGGTGCCGATCAATCGCAAATATCCGATCGCCGAGCTAATGCAGGCGTGCCGCGATTATCCGGGGCTCTCCAACGCGCGGCGCATCACCTTCGAATACGTGATGCTGAAGGGCGTCAACGACAGCCTCGCGGAAGCACGCGCCCTTGTGAAGCTGCTGTCCGGCATCCCGGCGAAGATCAATCTGATCCCGTTCAACCCGTGGCCGAACACACGCTACGAGTGCTCAGATTGGGAAACCATCGAGCGTTTCGCGGAAGTCGTGAACCGGGCCGGATACGCGAGCCCGGTGAGGACGCCGCGCGGACGCGATATTCTGGCAGCATGCGGACAATTGCGCTCCGAGAGCCAGCGCCTCAGCGCCAGCGAGCGCCGGACGGGTTCAGAGTCGGGTGCAGAGAAGACATAAGCGCAACAGCCCAATGCTCTCCGCGCGGACAATCCTATTGAGGCCCAAGCCTTAGCCCCTGTAGATTAAGTCTCGATATGAGATGGGGCGGCCCGGGGGGATCGTCGTGCTGAAGGTCATTGGTACATTGGCGCGGCTGGCCTTTGGGTTCGCACTCGCAAGCATCGCAGCGGGTCTCGTGACCGTGCTGTTCGTCAACACGCCCGCCGAAGTTCTGACGCAGCCCGTGAGCCGCTTGCCGGAAACGGCCGGCGATACCTTCGATCTTGCTTTGCTGACTGCCACGCATTCCGCGATTTTCGCCTTTGCATTCGTATTGATCCTGGCGAGCCTTGCCGAACGGTTTTCGATCCGCAGCCTGCCCTTCTATCTGATCGGCGGGATGGCGATTGCCCTGCTCGGCTTCATCGCTCAAGTCGCGAGTGAGGTTCCCGGACAGCCGACCATCTACAACAACTATGCGTTTAAAACCTTCATAACGACGGGCTTTTTCGCAGGCTTCGTCTATTGGCTCGCGGCGGGTCAGTTCGCGGGCAAGGCCCCGGAGGCTGCGGCGGAAATCGACGAAACCACCTCGCCGCTCAAAACTGTTTCTAAGATCCGCACCGAAGATCGCCCCGATGAAACCAGCGTCATCATTCACAAGCCGGCGACGATCGAGGAGCCGAGACGCTATCGCACGCTTCTGCAGCGGCTGAACTTCGCCAAGCGCGACGCCGCCGAGCCGGAACCCGATGGCCTGCAGACCGACGAGGACCACACGACCGAAGATACGGTAATCATCAGAAAACCCGGAGAAAACTCGGACGCTCCGAGATCCACTGCCAGCCCCCAGCGCAACGGCGATGCCTGATATCATCGCTGCTGTTTGGGCACGCCCAGCACCCGACAGGACCTATCTCGTCATTGCTGCAATGCAGCAGACCTGCTAGGATCGAATTTTCGGGGGAATTCACCCGTGTTCGATTTTGCTCTGCATTTCCGCTTTCTGCAGAAAGCGACGGAAGCTCTTTTTGAAATGGGACAGGCATCCGTTGCGGCGAGCCTCGCGTGGCAAAGCCGCCTTAACGATGAGCTGACCGCTGATCGCCACAGCACCGCAAGCCGTGTTGCCGCTACGCCTTCAACCATCGGCTGGACGCCAGCCGATGGATTTGCAGCTTGGCAGATGTGGCTGGACTGCTGGGCGCCGGTCGCAACGCCCTCCCGATCCAATAGCGTCGCCGATGCCTGGCAGGCCTGGACATCTCCCGCCGCCGCGGCTTTCATTGGGGGAGCATCGGGATGGCAGTCGGTCGCCGCCAACGGGTGGTGGAACGCGACGCCGTGGAGCTTCTATCACGGCCCGTTGATGACGATGATGCTGTCTTACGGAGTGCCTTACGCGGTCGCCGCGCCTTCCGCTCGGGCAAGCACATGCGCTATGGACGCCGCCGACGCAGCCTGCGC
>DATBRP010000249.1:0-1606 GCA_036560245.1 Hyphomicrobium sp. | reverse complement strand
CCGCCCGAGTTGCCCGGGTTGATGGCCGCATCGGTCTGGATGAAGACTTGGCTGTCGGATTCCGCCATCTCCGAGCGCGATAGCGCCGATACGATGCCGCTCGTCACAGTCTGCCCGACGCCGAACGGGTTGCCTATGGCGAGAACGAGATCGCCGACCTCGAGGCTGTCGGAATCGTCAAACTGGAGATAGGGGAAATGCCCGTCGCCGCCTTCGATTTTCAGGACTGCGATATCGGCCTTCTCGTCTTTCGAAATCACCTTCGCGTCGAACTCGCGTTTATCGGAAAGCGCGACCCTGATTTCCGTCTCGCCGCGCCCCTTGACGACGTGGTTGTTCGTTACGATCAGCCCGTCCGAACTGATGATGACGCCGGAGCCAAGTGAACTCATCACACGATCCGAGGGCTGGCCGAATGCTCCGCCGAAGAAGCGCCGAAACCAGGGGTCGTTGCCGAACGGCGAGTCATACGTCTGAACATGCGTGCGCACGTAGACGTTGACGACCGCTGGCGCCACTTTGCGGACAATTGGAGCATAGGAATACTGGATTGCTTCGCGCGACGGCGGCGGCAGCTTTTCTTCCGCATGCGTCACTGTCGCGGGACGCAGAAATACCGGCGTCAGGATGCTCGCGACGGCGGCCGAAGCCACAACCAAGATCCAGTTTTTCATCGTCATGCTTATGCTCTGTAATTGGCGCCGCGGTTCGGACCGCCACGTCGTCGGCGCCCCATGTGATCAAGCTTGATTCGATAGAGGAATATGTTGGGAGGGCGGGTCAGATCAACCTAAGGTCTCGTAATGATCGGACCGCGGCCGCTACCGCCTCATCGGCGCTCCTGAGCCGAAGTCCAAGATCGGTCTTTATCCTTTCATTTGTGTAATCTTTCTGCTCGCCAAGCTCGGGGAGAATGGTGCGCATCCTTTTGTCGAATATCGACAACACGCGGACTGCAACGTCCGGTAGTTCGAATTTCGGCACCTTCGACCGCAGGTCCGGAAACTCGCGCGCCAGAATTTGGCCGAGCTCGTAAAGACGCAGCTGCCCCTCGCCGACCAGATAGCGCTTTCCTGCCGCTTCGGGTCGAAACGCAGCTTCGACGTGGGCCATCGCGACATCACGAACGTCGGCAACTGGAAAACGAATGCGCGGCGCGGCGGGATAAACGCCGCGCGCCATCAGCCGGTAGAGTTCGTGCGAAGTCGATAGATCGGCGTCGAGGGCTGGGCCCTGCACGAATGCCGGATTGATGACGGCAAGCTCGGGTGCGCCGGGCGTCGACTTGACGAATTGCCAGGCCGCTTTCTCGGCGATCGTCTTCGATTTGATGTAGGGCGTGATGTCGGCGCGTGTTTCGTCGGTGAAATCGTCTTCGGAGTAGATGTGCCCGGCGGGCAGGCCGCGACCATAGAAGATCGCGACGGAGGACGATGTGAGTATGACTCGTTTCACGCGTGCGCGTGCCGCCGCCTTGAGAACGCGTAGCGTGCCGTCGCGCGCGGGCCGTATGACATCATCCGGATTATCGGGTTGTGCGATCGGGAACGGGGACGCCGTGTGCAAAACGATGCTGCTGCCGGCAACTGCCTCGTCCCAACCTTCG
>DATBRP010000248.1:0-6930 GCA_036560245.1 Hyphomicrobium sp. | reverse complement strand
CCCGGGGGCGGCGTCTCACCCGCCGTCAGACCGTGACGCAGTTTGCCCAATGAGCCCGGATCAAGCCGCGCGTATTTCATCATCTGGCGATAGACGCCAGGCACGGCGGCGAAGAGCGTCGCGCCTGTCTGCGCGATGATCCCGGGCCACAGCTCTGGGGCCTTGTCGCCGGTGCAGACGATCGCCGTTGCGCCGTTGGCCCAGGGATCGGTCAGTCCGACGCCAAGTGTGAATGTCCAGTTGAATGAGCCTGCGTGCAGCATCCGGTCGTCGGCGCGGATGCCATACCAGCCTTGATACATCGGTCGTCGGCCAAGCGCCGAACGATGCGCGTGCAGAACACCTTTCGCACGCGCGGTCGTTCCCGACGTGTAAATCAAAAACGCCGGGTCGTTCGCCGCCGTCGCCGCATAGTCGTGGGGCTCTCCGTTGCCGATCATCGCCGCAATATCGGTCGGCGAAATGGCGATGATGCGCCGAGACAGCGCAACATCTAGCAGCGGCTCGGCCGTCGCGATCGCCGCCGCCTCGCTATCTTCCAGAAGCACGGCGAGTTCCGTCGCCGTCAATTGTTCCGACAGCGGCAGCGCTACGAATCCTCCGGCAATCGCCGCGAAAAACATCAGCGCCGAATGGCTCGAATTGCCAAGCCGGATCGCAACGCGGTCGCCGCGCGACAGACCCTTTGCGGCGAGGCCCGCTGCCAGCCGGCGAACTGCGGCATCGATCGCGGCGAACGTCCATGTTTCCAACGGATGTCGCGGATTTTGCACGTCGTAGACGAGGAGCGCGATTTTCTCCGGCGTCGCGCGCGCGTGCCGGCCGACCGCATATTCGGTCATGTTGAAGGGCTCGCCGCGCGACATCACTTGCCCTCGGCCCACCACGTATCGACCGAATAGCCGAACAGCGGCGTCTTGTCGGGATGATGCAGGCGAGCCCAGTAGGCGACCCATTGGCGCGGCGTATAAAATAGCGGCACGACATAGTCGCCCGAGAGGAGCACGCGATCGAGCGCGCGTACCGACGACACGAAGTCCGTTTCCGTGTCGGCCGCGAGCATGGCATCGATCATCGCATCGGCGGCCGGGTTCTTGACGCCGGCGAAATTGAACGAGCCTTTTGCATCGGCCGTTTGTGCCGACCAGCGGAAAAGCTGCTCGTTGCCCGGCGACAGTGATGACGGCCACGTATTCTGGATCATGTCGTAATCGAAGCTCGACAGCCGCTCCTGATATTGCGCGCTGTCGACGACGCGGACGCGCACGGCGATACCGAGCGGCTCGAGGCTTCGCGCATAGCTCAACAGAAGCGCTTCCTGGGCATTACTGTTGGCGAGAATTTCGAATGTCAGCGGCTTTCCGGTCTTGGCGTTGACCAAGCGTTCGCCTTTCAGCACCATGCCGGCTTCCGTGAGGAGCTTGAATGCCGCCTTCTGGTTGGCGCGGTTTTGCCCGCTGCCGTCGCTGGTCGGGAATTTATAGGTGCCATCGAGGAACGCCGGCCGAACGGCATTCGGGAAGGGGGCGAGCAGGGCGCGTTCGTAGGCGTCAGCCGGATGTCCTGTCGAGGCGAGATATGACCGCTCGAAATAGCTCGTCGTGCGTTTATAGAGGCCGTTGTAGAGCGTCCGGTTGGTCCATTCGAAATCGAATAGAGTCATCAGGGCCCGCCGCACGCGCGGATCGGAAAACACCTCGCGCCGCGTGTTGAAAACCAGCGCGGTCATGCCGGCGGGGAGACCAATCGGAAATTCGGCCTTGATGATCCGGCCGTCGCGGACGGCGGGAATATTGTATGCGTCGGCCCAGCGGCCGGGGTCTTCTTCAAGTCTGAGATCCAGGGTGCCCGAGCGAAACGCTTCGAGCATTACCGACGCATCGCGAAAATAATCGAAGCGCACTTCGTCGAAGTTGAAACGACCTCGATTGACGGGGAGATCCTTTCCCCAATAGTCAGGGTCTCTCGCGTATGTAATCGATCTGCCGGGATCGACATTCGAGACGGTATAGGGTCCCGACCCGACAAGCGGCGTCATCGACGACGTATCGAATTTTTCAGCCGTCGTCGCGTGTGCGGCGAAAACCGGCATCAGGCCCAGGATCAACGGCAATTCGCGGTCGCTCGCATCCTCGAACGTAAATCGAATCCCGCGCTCGCCGACCTTCTCGGCCTTTGTGACCTTGGCGAAATAGGTACGATGGTTCGGCCGGCCTTTCGTCTTCAGGAGCTCGAACGACGTGATGACGTCTTCGGCCGTGACCGGTTGGCGATCCGAAAATTTGGCGGCCGGGTTCAGCGTGAACGTGACCGACTTCCGGTCGTCAGCGACGTCGATCGTATCGGCCAGCAGGCCATACAATGTGAAGGGTTCGTCGAGGCTGCGCGCCATCAGACTTTCGACCGAGAATTCGCGAACGCCTGAGGCCGGGACACCCTGGACGATGAGCGGGTTGAGGTTCTCGAACGAGCCGAGCACGCCGAGCGTCAGCTTCCCACCCTTGGGCGCCGATGGATTGACGTAGGGAAATGCAGAAAAATCATCGGCATATAGTGGATTGCCGTGCAGTGCGATGGAATGGCGAGGCGCTGAAATGGCCGTCCCGCAGCAGCCCAGGATCGATAGTCCCACGGCCGCTATCAGCGAAATTTTCCCGATTGCCATTGCCGGTACCTGAAAATTGATCAATTGGCGCGAAGACGCGGATTAAGTCCCGGCAGCGTGATGCTTTTTCGACAAGCCGAAGCTTTCTATCGGCGTTGCTCGACGCTTGTCTAGCTTGTCGCAGTGGCAGCCGCGCCACGACGGCATATTGGGAAACGCAGCCCCCAGTTGTGGGGGCACCCGGCCACGGGATTGCCGCAATCCAAGCCTTACTCGGGCTCCGAACGGCGGTAGCCGGGTCCGCGCAGGACGTCGTGGGGACCACCTGTGCGACGACTACGAGGGGTATCAGCCGGAATGCCCGGCTTTGCAGCACAAGCGGAGATTTTTACGTTGATGGGAAACGCAGTATTGCGCACGAGCGGCAGGGCACTTGCATCTGTCATTGCGATCGCGGCGGTTATGTCCGCTTCGGCGGCCTCTGCCCAGAATACCGAAAAAGAGATTCAGATTGCGCCGAAAAAGGTTGAGTCGAAGCCGGCACCGGCCGCGGCTCCCGCTGCGGCCAAAACGGCCGCCGCAGCTCCCAAGAGCGCGTGGGTCAAGCTTTGCGAGAAGGCGCCGCTTGTCAAAAAGGACAAGGACGGCAAGGAGGTGAAGGAAGAGAAGCAGCTCTGCCTCACGCATCACGAACGCCTCGACGGCAATACCGGCATGGTGCTCGTCTCGGCTGCCATCCGCGAGATCGAAGGCCAGCCGAAAAAATCATTGATGATCATGGTTCCGCTCGGCATGGCGATCCCGCCGGGCATCCGCGCCGCTGTCTACAGCAAGGAGCAGTGGGCCAAGGCCGCCAAAAACGAAAAAATCGACGAGACCAAGCTGAAGCCGATCGAACTCAAATACGCGCTCTGCCATCCGGCGGGCTGCACAGCCGAAACCGAAGCTACGCCCGAGATCCTCGACGAAATGTCGAAGGGTGGCGGCATCATGGTGCTGGCTATGAACGCCGCGGCGCAGCCGGTCGGCTTTCCCGTTCCCCTCGACGGCTATAACGAAGCGGCCGCCGGTCCGCCGGTTGATAACAAGAAGTACGCCGAAGCGCGCAGCGCGCTGATGCAACAGATCCGCGAGCGGCAGCAGAAGTTGGCCCAAAAATGGAAGGCCGACGAACTGAAGCAACTTCCGCTCGACGCGCCCGGCGCACCGCCGACCACGACGGGTTCGACCGCCGCGAAGAAAAAGTAAGTCTTCGAGGATCATCACAATCAGACCGCCCCGGTGCCAACCGGGGCGGTTTTGTTTTGCGCAAAGGATTTTGTGTAGCGCGGCGTCCTGGTTCGCTGACGCGGGAACTCGTCAGTTCGCAGAGCCCGGGCGCAGCCGATAGCCACCATTCGCGTCGGCTATGAAATGCTCGACGATGTCGGGGTGACGCAAGGGCGTTGCCATATCGTCGAGCAGCAGGTTCTGCTCCGAGACATAGGCGAGATACGTCATCTCCGCGTTCTCGGCGTAGAGATGATAGTACGGCTGATCTTTCCTCGGCCGCATATCCTCGGGGATCGAGAGCCACCATTCTTCGGTGTTGGCGAACTCCGGATCGATATCGAAAATCAGTCCGCGAAATGGATAGATGCGATGACGGACAACCTGTCCGATCGCAAACTTCGCATGCCGGATCGCGCCCTTGGTCTCGCTCATCGCCTCAATGTGTGTTATGCGCCGCCAAGTCGCAAGATGGATCGATTATGATAGCGCGCCATAAAGCGCTGCCCGCTCCGGGTCCTTTGCCGCCACGATTTTAGCCAGGTCGACGATAACCTTTGCCTGCTTCCAGGTGGCATCGTCCTGCATCTTGCCGTCGAGCATGACGGCGCCCGTGCCGTCCGGCATCGCCTCGAGGATGCGCTTGGCGAATTTAACTTCGTTCGGATCCGGCGAGAACACGCGCTTGGCGATCTCGATTTGGGACGGATGCAGCGACCAGGCGCCCAGGCACCCCTGAAGGAAGGCATTGCGGAACTGCGCTTCGCAGGCAGCCAGATCGGAAAAGTCGCCGAACGGGCCGTAAAAGGCCTTCAGTCCGTAGGCCTGACAGGCGTCAACCATCTTGCCGATCGTGTAGTGCCAAAGGTCCTGCTGATAGAAGGCGCGCGCCGCCGCTGCATCTTTGCCGGCATCGGCCAGCACCCCGTAGTCGGGATGGCCGCCGCCGACGCGCGTCGTCTTCATACCGCGCGACGCGGCAAGGTCGGCCGGCCCGAGGCTCATGCCGTGCATGCGCGGCGACGCCGCCGCGATGGCTTCGACGTTGTTAACGCCTTCGGCGGTTTCGAGAATGGCATGGATCAGGATCGGCTTCTTGACGCCATGCTTGGCTTCGAGCTGAGCCAGAAGCTGGTCGAGATAATGGATGTCCCACGGTCCTTCGACCTTCGGCAGCATGATGACGTCGAGCTTGTTGCCGACGCTGGCGACGATCTCCGTCACGTCATCGAGCACCCACGGCGAGTTCAGGCAGTTGATGCGCGTCCACACGCCCGTCCCGCCGAAGTCGGTGTCGCGCACCATCTGGATGAAGCCCTTGCGTGCGTTCTCTTTCTGATCGAGCGGCACAGCATCTTCGAGATTGCCGAGGACCACATCAACTTGCGCGGCGATGTCTTTGATCTTGGCGCGGATCTTGTCGTTGTGCGACGGCACGAAATGGATCATGCGCTCGAGCTTGACGGGAAGCGTGCGGTAGGGCTCCGGGGCGCCGATGGCGAGGGGCGAGAAATGTTTGGCGGGCGTGCGTGTCGAGGCCATCGGCAACAATCCTATTCAAATCCTGGGAGATATCGGCCGCACCATTGAGGGCGACCGCGATTATGTCAATTGGGCACGATTTCCGGGCGCCGGAGGCGCGGCGGCTCCTTGAAATGAGCACAGAATGATTAGACAACTAATCCCGCCGCAATAGGCTCCGGACAAGGGCGGGCTCGCGGCACGAAAGGCTGAGGGTCCCCGATGATCGAGGTTACCAACCAGCCGCCGCCGCTCGAAAACTACAATCTGTTCGAGAGCGACAGCGTTCTCCGCGAAGCCGTAAGCCGCGAGCAGGCGAGCTGGGCCGAAGCCGATCTCAACGACCTCGGCTATCATCTCGGCAAGGCTGACACGATCGCATTCGGCGCCGACGCCAATCGCTTCCCTCCGACCCTTCGTGCCTTCGATCGCTATGGCCACCGCATCGACGAAGTCGATTTTCATCGGTCCTGGCACGAGCTCTTGAGGATCGCTCTCGCCGCGGGTCTTCATAGCCGGCCGTGGTCGGAACCGAGACGCGGTGCGCATGTCGCTCGCGCCGCCGGAGCCTACATGTTGGCGCAAATCGAAAGCGGCGTTTATTGCCCGGTCTCGATGACTTACGGCTCGGTGCCGACGCTGAAGCACGCGCCGCAAATCGCAGCCGAATGGTTGCCGCGCATCTTCTCGACAACGTACGATCCGCACGTTCGCCCCGTCGCGGAGAAAACGTCGGCGCTCATCGGCATGGCGATGACGGAGAACCAGGGCGGCTCGGATTTGCGCGCCAACATTACGCGCGCCGCGCCTTACGCCAACAGCGGCGAACGCCAGTATTACCGCATCAACGGTCACAAGTGGTTCATGTCGGCGCCGATGTGCGACGCGTTTCTCGTGCTGGCGCAGACGGAGGCGGGGCCGACGTGTTTTCTCGTTCCGCGCTGGACGCCCGATGGCAATCGTAACGCAATCCATATTCGCCGCTTGAAGGATAAGCTCGGCAATCGTTCCAATGCGTCGAGCGAAGTCGAGTTCGAGGACACGCACGCCGAACTGCTTGGCGAGGAGGGGCGCGGAATTCCCACCATCATCGAGATGGGAAATTATACGCGGCTTGATTGCGCCATCGGATCGTCGGGACTGATGCGGCAGGCGGTGGCGCAAGCGATCCATCATGCGCGGCACCGCACGACGTTTCAGAAGCACCTGGTCGATCATGCGCTGATGACCAACGTGCTGGCCGACCTCGCGATTGAATCCGAGGCCGCGACGATCCTGGCGCTGCGTCTTGCTCGTGCCTACGATGACGAAGGCGAGGCGGCCACGACGTTCCGCCGCGTCGTCACGCCGGCCGCCAAGTTCTGGATTTGCAAACGCGCGCCGGCGCTCGCGGCGGAGACGATGGAAGTTCTCGGCGGCAACGGCTACGTCGAGGAATTCAATCTGGCGCGCATCTATCGCGAAGTGCCGGTCAACTCGATCTGGGAAGGCTCAGGCAACATCATGTGTCTCGATGTGCTCAGGGCACTGACGCG
>DATBRP010000247.1:0-4129 GCA_036560245.1 Hyphomicrobium sp. | reverse complement strand
GTTGAACAACGCGACGATCCTGGACTTCGGGGCCGTCCCGTCGCGGTGGGGCATGCCGCCAAGCGAGGGGTCGTCGTCGCCGCGAGCTACGAGGCTCGCAAATTCGGCGTACGTTCGGCGATGCCGTCCACGACGGCGCTGCGACTCTGTCCCGAACTCATTTTCGTGCCGACTCGATTTGACGTCTACCGCGCGCTATCGCGAGAAATACGCGACATATTCTGCGAATACACTCCACTGGTGGAGCCATTGTCGCTGGATGAAGCATATCTCGACGTGACTGAAAATCTGCGCGGAATTCCAAGCGCGTCAGAGACGGCCAAAGAAATCCGCGGGCGTATCTTAGAAACGACGCGCCTCACCGCCTCGGCCGGAATTTCCTATAACAAGTTTCTCGCCAAGCTGGCATCGGATTACCGAAAACCAAACGGTCAGTTCGTCATCACGCCTTCGATGGGACCGGCATTCATCGAAGTGCTGCCCGTCGAGAAGTTTCACGGCGTCGGGCCGGTCACGGCGAGAAAGATGGAAGCGCTCGGCATCCGTAGCGGTGCCGATCTCCGCCTGGCATCGCTTTCTTTTCTGCAGGAGCACTTCGGAAAGTCGGGCGCCTGGTATCATGCCATTGCACGGGCCGAGGACGAGCGCCCGGTCGTGCCCAATCGAGTGCGCAAATCGTCGGGTTCCGAAACGACATTCTCGGAGGATCTCACGGTGCCAGCGGACATCGAGGCAGGCATCAAAGCTATGGCGGACGACGTCTGGGATTGGTGCACGAAGAATGCGAGCTTCGGCCAAACCGTCACCGTCAAAATCAAATATGCTGATTTTCGGCAGGCGACGCGAAGCCGAACGCTTCAGACTCCGATTGCGTCGCGCGAACAGCTCTACGACGTAAGCCTTGCCCTGGTGAGATCGGTGTTCCCGGTAAGAACCGGTGTTCGTTTGGTCGGTGTGGCGCTATCGAAGTTCGGCACAACGAACCACGATGCGCAGCTAGACCTGGGATTGCTTCACCGGAGCTGAAGCTATCTCGGGCTTCAGAACTCCGGACAACGGTCTGAATTTATTGCGGTTTGGAGCGGGTGATGGGAATCGAACCCACGTATTCAGCTTGGAAGGCTGCTGCTCTACCATTGAGCTACACCCGCGCTTCATAAAAACGGTTGTATTTCCGCCTTACGAAATTTCCCTGCGCCGGCCGTGCCGGGGAACGGGCTGTCTTAATCGCTATTGCCGTGCGTGTGAAGTGCGTTGTCACGACGCTCAAGATCAACGCCGGGGAGGCTTAGAGGATGATGCCCCGGCTCGCGGCGATGCCCAATCGCAGCGAGTCTCCAATTCGCAGCGACTTGTCGACGAAAAGCGCTGCTGCAGCCGGCGGACACACGATTTTTGCCGTTTCTGCGAATAGGCTCAGCCAGCGTTCGAAGTGCGCATCCGAAATCTCGGAGATCGCCGCATGCACGGGCATCGGCCGCCCCTTATAGCGTCCCGTCATCAAAACGACCGATGACCAGAAGGCACGGAGCTTCGTCAGATGGTCGTCCCAGTTCTCGACGCGCGCGTTGAATACGGGACCGAGAATCTCGTCACGGCGCACCGCGTCGTAGAAGCGGTCGACGAGTTCCCCGATCATGGCTTCGTCTATCCCAACGTCCAGGCCCGGGGCTTTTGGATGCGGCTCATAGCGCATTGCATCGACCATTGCGGCACCCTCTATAAGATGTATATTCGATATATCTTATGAACTTCGCCCGCTTTCAGCAATCGCTTTGCAGAACCACCTATGCGGCTAACCGTCCATTCCGACTATGCGCTCCGCGTTTTGATGTACCTCGGCGCCAAGACCGACCGGTTCGCGACAATCGAGGAAATCGCAAAAGCGTACGGGATTTCCGAAAACCATTTGATGAAAGTCGTTCATCGACTGGCGAAGCATGGGTTCGTCGCGACACAACGCGGCCGCGGCGGCGGCATGCGCCTCGGCAAACCCGCAGATGCCATGACGCTTGGTGAAGTTTTGCGTGTCGTCGAAGACGATTTCGACATCGTCGAGTGTTTCGGCGCGCGAGACTTATGCCGCATTTCAAATGCCTGCCGGCTGAAGCACGCTCTACGCAGCGCCCTCAATGCTTTTCTTTCGGAACTCGACGGCTGGACGCTGGCCGATATCGTCTCGAACCGAAGGTCTCTGTTGGATGAACTGCGGTCTTTTCAAAGCTAGGCCGCGCAAGGGGGATTGAGATGTTGAAAACGCGACTGACGGAGCGCCTCGGACTGCGTCACCCGATCATCTCAGCACCTATGGCTTTTGCTGCCGGCGGCCGTCTCGCAGCGGCGGTTTCGACCGCCGGGGGACTCGGTCTCATTGGCGGCGGATACGGCGACGCCGACTGGCTGACGCAAGAATTTCGCGCCGCAGGCAACCAGCCGGTCGGCTGCGGTTTCATCACGTGGTCGCTGAAAAGACAGCCGCCGCTTCTCGATCTAGCGCTCTCCAATAATCCCAAAGCGATCCTGCTGTCGTTCGGCGATCCCGAGCCGCTCGCGGAACACATCAAGCAGCGCGGCGTGACGCTCATTTGCCAAGTGCAGACACGGCGCGATGCCGAACGGGCCCTGGCGTGCGGCGCCGATGTGATCGTGGCCCAGGGCGCGGAAGCCGGCGGCCACGGCGACAGGCGCGCCACGCTTACGCTTGTCCCCGAGATCGCGGATTTGATCGCGAAGGAGCGTCCCGAAACGATCCTTTGCGCCGCGGGCGGCATCGGTGATGGGCGCGGGCTCGCGGCCGCCCTCATCCTCGGCGCCGACGGCGTGCTGGTCGGATCGCGCCTGTGGGCATCGGAGGAAGCAAACGTCAGCGAAGGCATGCATGCAGCGGCGCTGAGAGCGACGGGCGATGATACGATCCGTTCGCAAACGATGGACCTGGCGCGCAAGCTGCCCTGGCCGCAGCGTTACAGTGCCCGAGTGCTGAAAAATCAATTCATCGAGCGCTGGCACGGCCACGAAACAGAACTCGTCGCTGTCGCCGACGAGGAGGCGGCGAAATATCGTCTCGCCTGGGCCGAAGGCGATCCGGATCGGAGCAATACCTTCGTCGGCGAGGTCGTCGGCCTCATTCGGAGCATAGAGCCGGTCGCTCAAATCATCGAGCGGATGACGAGCGAAGCCGAGGCTTTGCTGCGGTCAAAATCGAATCAAGTCGTCGCAACGTCCTGACATTATTGCCGATACTGAACCGGCTGCCGAAGCAGCCGGTCTGTTCCTCGATTCGCAAGAGACCGAGGCGTCCAGGCTAAACTCCGCGTCGCACCAATCGCAGGATGAACAATAGCACGCATGCTCCGATTGCCGCTGCGATGATGGCGCCGAGCATTCCTCCGCCAAGTGAAAAACCCAAGCGCGGGAATAGCGCGCCGGCGATGAATGCACCGACGATACCGACGATAATATCTCCGACGAGACCGAAGCCGCCGCCCTTCATAAGTTGACCGGCCAACCAACCGGCAATTGCGCCGATGATCAACCAAACGATTAATGCCTGGGGATCGATAGCCATTTCATTTCTCCCATGTCGGCACGCTCACGAATCGGACCGCGAGCAATCATCTGCGGCAAAACGTCGATTGACAAGATTGCAAACAAAGTTCCCGCGAAGCAACATTTCGGCTGCCGGGCAGCGACCGGGATTCACCGCGTCGGAGGCACCTCGGCCGCGAGCCATCGCGATAGCTTGGCGAAATCGGCGGCGCCTGAGAATGTCGTTGCCGTGCCGTCACTCGCGATCAACCGCGTGTAGGGGAGCTCGCCCATCCAATCGTGATCTACGGCGAACCGCAGTTTCTCTTCAAAGCCGTCCGCTAGCGCAAAGCTTGTCACACCGCCAAGCCCGGCCTTTGCAAGCGCCTGATCGATGCGAGCGGAATCGGACGAGCGCCGGTCCCAATTGACGAACACGATCGGCACGCCAGGATGCTGGGCCGCGAACTGCCCCCAGTCCTTCAACTCAACCATGCAGTTGCCGCAGGTGAGGCCCCAGAAGTGTACGATGATCGGCTGACCTTTGTGCGTGCTGGTCAGGTTCTGCAAGCTGGCACTATCGAAAGGACGCGGCGGCTCG
>DATBRP010000246.1:0-2586 GCA_036560245.1 Hyphomicrobium sp. | reverse complement strand
GCCCGAAGCTCTTCAAGCCGCTGCCGCTCGACGACGCGACCGCCATGAAAATGGGCGCCGCCAATCAAGCGCGCGTGGCCGTCAACGACAAGGCCGTCGATTCAACGTCGGACGCACTGCAGGAGCTGCCGCTTCTCATCGGGATTTCCCCGGCGCTTGCGCGTGCGGTCGCCGACATGCCTCGCGATCCACAACGCCGGCCGGTTACGCGCGTCGAAGCCGACCGGATGATGCAGGACAAGGTTGCGCGCCTGCAGGGAGCTCTCAAAACCGCAGACGCCGCCCAAACGGCGGCTACAGCGAAGGCCGACGAGGCCGTCAAAGATTTTGCTTCGGCCAACGATGGGCTCCAGGCCGCGCAGCGCACCGCCGAACCTTTGAGAGCCGCCGTCAAAACCGCGGAAAAGAATCAGCAAGACGCCATCCGCGCTTTCGAAGGCTACATGTCGACGGCGTACACGAGCACGTCGCCCGCGGCGAACGCCGCTGGAGATCGCGAAACCGCTCTCGAAAATGCCGTACTGGATCTGACGCTGGACGCGGACACCGCGCGCGCCGAAGCCGCCAAGGGCGAAATGAGTTTCGCCGAAATTCAAGCCCGCTTTTCGGCAGCGCAATCCACGCGTGACACCGCGCTCAATGCGGTGCGCGACGCGCAAACGGATTTTATCTCCGCGCAGCGAGCGCTCGCCGACGCCAATAAAGAAATGCGGTTACGCTCGAAACCGATTTCCGTTCTCGTCAGTCTTCGCGCGCAACGCATCTACGTCCGG
This sequence comes from Hyphomicrobium sp., assembly GCA_036560245.1. Lineage (GTDB taxonomy): Bacteria > Pseudomonadota > Alphaproteobacteria > Rhizobiales > Hyphomicrobiaceae > Hyphomicrobium_B. The sequence continues at coordinate 1,813 of DATBRP010000246.1, read as the reverse complement.
CAAGGATTTGAACCGGTCCTTGAAGCCCCGATCGCTGTCGCTCCTCTACCGGGCCCGGTCGGTACACATGTCTTCACGGCCATGCGCTACGGCAGCGACCCAAACACTTTCGATTGGCGGCTCGTCAGCGCCCAGACACCGCCGCCGGGCAGAACCTTCCTCGACGACGCAAAGAGGCGGCGCGGCCGAGAAATGCCATCATCTCAATCGAGCGCATTCAACGTCCTGATGGCGAACGCCGCACTCGACGCCTTCACGATACCCGACGATATCCTTTCCATGATTACCGAACGCGCGCGCCCCGGCGCATCACTTATCGTTTCCGATCGCGAACTTCCGCTAAACGAAAACGGCAGCGGCACGGAATTCGTCGTACTCACCAAATAGCGGCCCCAAAAGAACGCCCTTAAATCTGCGCCGGATTGCACCGTCGCCGGTCGTTGACATCGCAAGGCGCCCGGCTATACCGGGCGCGATATTCATAAATGGATACGTTGAGTGACAAAGCACGCGGCAAAGGCGTTCGCGACGTGGGCAGTTATCGCCTGTTCGAGCGTCCTAGCGGCTCTTCTCATTTATAAGATGTCGCCCCGCGAGCCTTGGACGTTCGTCGTCGATGTCCCGCAAGCACCGGTACGTGGCGACCTCGAACTTCGCAGCGAGGTCATCTCGCCGCCGCACGAAACCGACTTCGTTCATGGAGCTTCGTTGATCGCGACCCCAACGGGGCTGCTCGCATTCTGGTATCGCGCGATCTACGAGGGTGCGGCGAATGCCGAACTCGTATCCTCGCAATTTGACGGTACGCACTGGTCGCCGACCTCGGTCGTGACGAATAGCAAGACAGTCACACACGACGTCGGCCTGACGATCAAATCAGTTGCCAATCCTGTCCCGTTTCGGCGCTCGGCCAACGAGATCTGGCTATTTTTCGCAGCCTCCCGGCTCAGCGGTTGGGCAACGTGCGAAATCATGCTGATGCGCAGTCATGATAACGGCCAGACGTGGGGACCGGCGGAACGTCTTTACGCGTCGCCGTTCCTGAACATGTCGCACCTCACGAAGTCGGTGCCTATCCGCCTCTCCGGCGGCCGCATCGCATTGCCGGCCTACCACGAGATGAATCGCAAGTATCCGGTGATGCTTGTTCTCAACCAGGACGGCCGTGTCATCGACAGGCGGCGCATGGGCAACGGCGGCAAGGTCGGCTATCAGCCTTCGATCGTTGTGACCGGGCCGACAACCGCCATCGCCTTCGTGCGCCGATTGAAAAGCAGCCGTCCGCAGCGCATCCTCATATCGCGAACGAGCGATGCGGGCCGAACTTGGTCGCGGCCCGCGCCAACCGATCTGCCAAACCCCGGAGGCCCGATCTCTGCCATCCGCTACGACAGCACGCGTATTCTTCTTGCCTTCAACGACGACCCCGAATTGGAAAGCAACGTTTCGCTCGCCTTCTCGAACTTGGACGGAACGAGCTTGCGACGGATTGGAGTCGTCGCCCGCATGAACGATGCCGTGCCGAAGGACGCCGTCATGTATCCGTATCTGATTGAATCGCAGCCTGGACAGTTCGACGTCGTCTATTCGCGCCCCGCAAAGGCGATCGATCACGTGCGAATTTCGAGCGCCTGGCTGCAGCAGAACTCACAAACCCACGCTGCCCAAAAATGACATCATCAATTGACTTCTTGCTCGATCGCTCAAGCACCGCGTTGCTGGTTTTCACAGCCAGCGCAGCACTGAGCCGGATCGTCCGGCTAAGCCCCGCAGTCCGGGTGGCCATTGGTATCGCCGGAATAATCGTCGCCAC
>DATBRP010000245.1:0-8110 GCA_036560245.1 Hyphomicrobium sp. | reverse complement strand
CCCGCCGCAGCTTCGCGGCTGACGCCTTTAGCGTTGGTTTCGGGCTTCATGCGCGATCCCCCGGTGTCGTCTCTCGATGATTCCGCGACCGTATTGAGGCCGCGCAGTCCGAGCAAGCGTAAGAGCATATAGCCTTACGGCATCACAATCCGGCGCCCGCAATTACGGCCCTCGCGGCGCTCTAGCGTTCCTTGCTATTCTTCCTTGCTGGCACAACCTCACCGTCTTCTTTGGTGAAGGAGCCGATATCGGCGCTGGGCAGGATTTCAAGAACGACTTCGGAAGGACGGCACAGACGCGTGCCAAGCGGCGTAACGACGATCGGGCGTTCAATCAGAATCGGATGCGCGAGCATGGCCTCGATGATCGCGTCATCGTCGAAGTTCGGATCGGCAAGACCAAGCTCAGCGTAGGGCGTTCCCCTTTGCCGAATGAGCTGACGCGGCGTCATGCCCATTGCAGCAATGAGGCTGACGAGTTCGTCGCGCGTCGGCGGTGTTTTCAAATACTCGATCACGCGCGGCTCTTCCCCGCTTTGCCGGATCATCGCCAACGTATTGCGCGACGTGCCGCACGCCGGGTTGTGATAGATCGTAATCGTCATCGGATGATCTGCTTTCTGGCTCTTTACGACGACAGCCACGTCCAGTCGATCAACGGCAGCAGCAGACGATCGCTGCCCCGGCTGGCTTCGAGGCCATAACTTACGCCGTGGATGGCGTGGTTCCAGGCGTCCGTTACGGATGCGCCCCGCATGAGGCGTGCCGTAAGAAATCCGGCAAACAGATCGCCGGTACCGTGCGGCACGTCAGGAAGCTTTTCGACTTTACCGACATGGGTGGTGCCGTTGTTGAGCAGCACATTGGCGAGTTCGGCCGGCCCCGCCGGGATCGACGTCGCGGCGATGATCGGACGCGCCAGAGCCGAAGCGGCCCTAGTCGCATCGTCGACGGATCGGACCTCGATGCCCGCCAGCCAAGAGAGTTCGAACCGGTTCGGCGTCAGGACGTCGGCGATAGGTAAGAGCTTGTCACGCACGGCAACCGCTGCCGCGGCATCGATATAGAGACCTTCCGGATCGTCACCGAGAATGGGATCGCAGACGTAAAGGACGCCCGGGTTCAAAGACCGCATCCGTTCCACGAGCCGCGCGATCCAGGCCACGTGTCCCGGCGATGGCAAGTATCCGGAAAGAACAGCATCGAACGTGCCGAGCCAGCCGTTGGTGTCCATCGCCGCAGTCATCTTCTCGAGCACGGCGGGCTCGAGCACGGTTCCGGCGCACACGGCGCGCGCTGGATGGTTCGACAGGACCACCGTCGGCAGCGTCACGACTTCAATCCCGGCGTGCTGCAGCGGAGCGATGGTCGGGGCGAGGCCGACCGTGTCCTGCGCAACGTGCGATGAAATGACGAGGATTCGGAGCATGATCCTGAACGTGGTTTGAGTACGCAAACTGCCAGAAAGTTGCGTTTTCCCGTCGAGTGCGGTCGGATATTGTGCAACGCACCGCCCAACGTCAACGATCGGAGTCGATGTCGAATATGGCGATGAGACCCAGACGCAGCGTTCTCTACGTCCCCGGAGACAACGAGCGCGCCATCGAGAAGGCGAAAACACTCGCCGCCGATGCGATCATCATCGATCTTGAAGACTCTGTCGCGCCCGCAAACAAGGACTTTGCCCGCAATCACGCGATTACAGCGATCCGCGAACGCGGCTTCGGCTCGCGCGAGGTCGTGCTGCGCGTTAACCCCATTGAGACGCCCTGGGGCATGACTGATCTGCACGCTGCGATTGCAGCGGCGCCGGACGCTATCCTTGTCCCGAAAGTCTCCCATTCTGGCGACGTCATCGGGACGGCGAAGGTCGTGAAGGCCGCTGAAGCCGACCCCCATGTCCGGCTATGGGCGATGATCGAAACGCCAATGGGCATCATCAACGCCCGCGAGATCGCGGCCTGTGGACCCGATCCCGACAATCGCCTCGTCTGCTTCGTGTTGGGTACCAACGATCTTTTGAAGGAAAGCCGGGCGCGGGCGGGCAGCAATCGCTTTGCCGTTGTCCCGTGGTTGGCGATGACGCTCGTCGCGGCACGCGCTTACGGACTGGATGTTATCGACGGCGTCTACAACGATTTTAGTGACGATTTGGGATTTCGAGCCGAATGCGAGCACGGGCGCACGCTCGGCATGGATGGCAAGACACTGATCCATCCCTCGCAAGTCGCGCCGTGCAACGAGGTCTTTTCGCCGGGCGAGGACGAAGTGAACTGGGCACGCAAGATCATCAGGGCATTCGAAGAGCCCGAAAATGCTCGCAAGGGCGTCATCACCGTCGAGGGCAAGATGGTCGAGCGTCTGCATCTCGTCATGGCGAAAAGGGTTGCGGCCATTGCCGAGGTGATCGCCGCCCGTTCGCGCGTCGAAGAGCCTTGGTTTTGAGACAAATCAGTTTCGAAACGTGTCTGCGGCCCTAGATCGCGTCGTTGACGACCGAAAAGGGTTGCGGTCCCGCCGCCACATCCCGAAAAAGGGCCGCACGAGAACCAGCGAAGAGCGAAGGCGAGGAAAATGGCAGGCACGAAAACCAACGCGGGTAATTTCTTCGAGGATTTTCGCTTCGGCCAGATCATTCACCACGCGACACCGCGCACCGTAACGGACGGTGACGTGGCGCTTTATACGGCGCTCTACGGCTCGCGATTTGCGGTTCAGTCGGCCGACACCTTCGCCAAAGCCATCGGTTATCCGCGGGCTCCCCTCGACGATATGCTGACGTTTCACGTCGTCTTCGGTAAGACGACGCCGGATATTTCCCTCAATGCCATCGCCAACCTCGGCTACGCCGATTGCCGGTTTCTGAAGCCAGTCTATCCCGGCGATACGCTGACGTCAGTGTCCGAGGTCATCGGCCTCAAAGAAAATTCCAACGGCGAAACCGGCACTGTGTACGTCCGTTCCACTGGCCGCAATCAGGACGGGCAGGTCGTGCTCGAATATTGCCGCTGGGTGATGGTTCGTAAGCGCTCGAAGTCGTCGCCGGCGCCGGAATCGGTCGTACCGAAACTTCCCGATCGCGTCGATCCCAACGACCTGGCAACCGCCGTCCCGCCGCTCGACATCAAGAAGTATGATTTGGAACTCGCGGGCTCGCCGCATCGCTGGGGCGATTATGAAGCCGGCGAAAAGATCGATCACGTCGACGGCATGACGCTCGAGGAAGCCGAGCATCAGACGGCGACCCGGCTCTACCAGAACACGGCGAAGGTTCACTTCAACCAGCACACAGAATCCAAAGGCCGTTTCGGCAAACGCATCGTTTATGGCGGTGTCGTCATCTCGCTCGTCAGGGCGCTATCCTACAACGGTCTTGGCAACGCTTTTCATCTGGCTGCGATCAACGGTGGCCGCCACGTCGCGCCGACCTTTGCCGGCGACACGATTTATGCGTGGTCGGAAATCATCGAGAAAGCCGAAATTGCCGACCGTGATGACGTCGGCGCGCTCCGCGTCCGCATGATCGGCGTGAAGAATCAGGACTGCGCATCGCTGCCCCTGAAAACGCCAACCGGCGAGTATGCCGAAGGCGTCGTTCTCGATCTCGACACCTGGCTCGTCCTGCCCCGGTAAGGTGCAGGGACCGAATCGCCACGCGAAATGTGTGACAGCAATGCAAGGGAGATTGGGTCGCATTTGCGGCCGTTGGAATCAATATTGACTCTTTACGTAAAGAAATATGTAGCTAGCCCCGCGCTGGGCCGATCACGGTCCAATAGTTTCATTGCCGGGGGGCAGTCATGTTGCGTCCGTCTGTTGCATTCTCGCGCCGGGCTTTGGCAATCCTCCTTTCGCTCTCGTCGTCTTCGGCCGCGCTCCTGAGCGCGGCAGCATTTGCCGAAGACGCGAAACCCACGCAATTGCCGCCGGTGACGGTCGACGTTGGGGAACAGGCTGGCAAATCGACAGTCCAAGCAAAAAAGCCTTCGCACGAAAAGCCGGTGAAAACGGCTCATGCAAAGGTCAGATCGAAGCCGAAGAAAAGCGCTGAAAAAGCGACGCAGACCGCCGCGAAGGGAACGCCTTCGGATGCCGCCGGTCTGCAGGATTCGAGCCCATCTCAGATGTTCGGCGATACCACGGCGGGAAGCCCGAACCGGGGTCTGGCGCAGGTGCCTTCACTCGGCAAAACCGGCACGCGGATCGGCGATATACCCGCCTCCGTCCAAGTCATCCCGCGTAAGGTTCTGAACCAGCAGGGCGCGACCACGTTGCAGCAGGCGGTCACCAACGCCAGCGGCGTCAATGCGGGTGGCCAGGATTCGCTCGGCTACTTCGATCACTTCCTGATTCGCGGATTGAACGCCCAGGTCTACAGCGACGGCTTCTCCGACGGCGACCAGCTTGGTGGTCTCTCGCATTCGCTGAATGGCGTGCAGGGAATTGAAATTCTTGAAGGCCCCGGCTCGGCCCTCTTCGGCAGCGGCCCGCCCGGCGGCACGATCAATATCGTTCACTACAAGCCGTCGTCAGACTTTCATTACGGCGACAGCTTGCAAGTTGGCTCGTTCGGAACCGTAACCGACAATTTTTATGTCACGGGCCCCTCGACCCTTCCGGGTCTGAATTATCGGATCGATGCCACGGCATCGCACGCGGATGGATTCCGTGATCTCGTTAGCGAAGACTACGAAGTCAGACCGGCGTTCACCTGGCATGTCGGCGATCATACGATCGATTTCGCGCTCGATCTCCGCCATACCAACCAGACGCCCGATTCTTACGGAATGATCTATTTCAACGGCACGCCGATTACCGGCGTGCCCATTGACGCGAAATACTCGACCCCGTTCGCCTTCGCCAAGCAGGACTTCGTCCGCCCCACTCTGACGGATGCATGGAAGGTCAACGACTACCTGACGATCAACAACCGGTTCTCATATTTGTATCGTACGCTCGACGTTCTCAGAAATGGCGATAGCGCCAACACGAAGGTGAGCGGCGGTGAAGTCGTCGGCCGGCAGCTTCGCCAGCAAGACGACGTAGATAGCGATTTCGACTATCAGCTCGAGCCGGTTTGGAAATTCGCCACCGGCACCATCCGGCATACGTTGCTGACGGGATTCGAATATCAGCACGAGGCGATGTCCACGAGCCGCAGCACAGCTGATCTTCCAAACATCCCCGATGCCTTCGCGCCGGTTCCTCCTGAAACGTCAATCGCCGGGCTGACCTTCCTGTGCGATCCGAAGCATTCGTGTGATGATGACGCGCTGCGCGCCGATTATCTCAGCCTTTATGCGACCGATCAGATCGACGTTACCAGCAAGTTCAAGCTGCGCGTTGGCATCCGCAAGGATTGGTGGGACACATCTCTGACGCCGCGCATTTCTGTGCCGGGTCGCCTCTCGAGCGATGGTCAACCTCTTATCGCCGGCGAGACGCAGAACCGGGACGACGCTCCCGTGAACTGGAACGTCGGCGCGCTGTATAAGCTGTTCCCGGGCGTATCGCCGTATTTCGGCGTCTCACAAAGCCATCTCACCAATTTCAATTCTGAGAATACTCAGAACGGCATCGGCGCGCCGGAATCCGCGCTGCAATACGAGGCAGGCATCAAGTTTGCGCTCTTTGGCGACAAGGTAATTCTGAATACCGCGGCTTTCGACGTGTCACGCGACAATGTCGCGTCCCTCATCGGCGATAATGTGGTCTTCGATAGCCAAAGAACGAAAGGCGTCGAAGCGTCGATAGATGCCAAAGTCACGGATCAATGGCACGTCTTGGCCAACATGACCGCCCAGGACGCGGTCATTACCGACGAGCCGCAAAAGCTGGCGCAGGTGGGCAGCCATCCCCAGGGCGTTCCCGCCTACATTACCAATCTTTGGACGACCTATAATTTTTCGATCGCCGGAACACCGGGATTCGTGGTTGGGGCGGGCCTGAATTATCAGGATAAGACTTTCAGCGATCTCACCAACGTAAACTCGGCGCCCTCCTACATCATTGGCAACGCTATGGTGGGATATGAGACGCCGAACTGGGGTGTGGATCTCGACGTCCACAACCTCACGAATGAGCGGTATTACGTTGCCGCCAACGGCGCGGGTGCCTACGTCGGCAATCCGCTGAGCGCCTTCGTCAATGTCCATTTCAGGGAGTGACGAGCCCTCAGCCCGGGAACCGCGAACTTCAGGAACGATGCAGTTTGGCCTTGAGCGACACGCCGCTTCTGGGCCAAACAGGGCCACGGGCACGCGGTAGGGAGCTCCTTGCATGAAACTCGGGTCGATTCCGGTGGCCATCGCCGCCGTGCTTCTTGGCGGATTGCCAAGCGGCGACGCGTGGGCGGCGGGAGAAACGGCAACGGCCGTGCTCAAATTCGCCAACGGCAGCGACGCCGGAACAATCAAACTGACCGAAACGGCGGCCGGCGTTCTGTTGAAATTGGATCTCAAGGGATTAAAGCCCGGCGCGCACGGATTTCATGTGCACGAGGTCGGAAAGTGCGAAGGCGATTTCTCGTCGGCCGGCGGCATTTATAACCCCCTTGGGGCTAAGCACGGCTTTCTCAACGACGAGGGACCTGAGTCCGGAGATTTGCCGAATGTGGTCGCCGCCGCAGACGGAACGGCCGCCGCCGAAATTCTGAGCCCTTTTCTACATCTGACCAAAGATACCGACGATTCGCTCTTCGATGCCGATGGCTCGTCGCTGGTGATCTATGACAAACCTGACGATTATTTATCCGATCCTGAAGGCGGCGCCGGACCCCGCATCGCCTGCGGCATCCTGAAAAGCCAGTAGGTGCGCGCTTTCGCGCACACGCGAATATAATTTATCCGCATACGGCTCTAACCTTTGGTAAGGACTTCTTTTAGACTGCGCCGGCTTTTGACCGGCACTGCGGCATGGCTGCGGCACACGCAGCGGTTTTGATTTTTGAAGCAGGACAGCTGTGACGAACAAAGCGGCCATTGTCGGCGCTGGCCTCGCCGGATTGTCGTGTGCACGCACGCTCCGGCTGGCCGGCTTTTCCGTTGATGTCTTCGAACAGGAACATACCATCGGCGGCCGTCTCGCCACGACGCGCATCGGAACGGATACGTTCGATCACGGCGCCCCGTACGTCTCGGCGCGTTCGAAAGAGTTCAACGGTTATCTGAGCGAGATTTCGGGGCTTGGATATGCCGAGCGCTGGACGCCACGCGCTGCCTCGCACGGCAACAACGATAGCGGGCAGATCGATCATTGGATTGTCGGCACGCCAGGAATGTCGTCGCTGGTTCGGCCGCTCGCCAAAAGCGTGCACGTCACCACGGGCCGGCGTGTCCACGCGCTCGAACGGCGCGACAAGAGCTGGCATGTTTGGTTCGACGATGAAACGTCTGCTGGCCCGTTCCAGGTCGTCGCGGTTGCGGCGCCGGCCTCGGAGGCGCGCCGGCTTCTCGATGGCATAGAGGAACTGGTGGCGCCGCTGTCGCGCGTGCGCATGGCGCCCTGCTGGTCCCTGATGGTGCGCATCGAAGATCGCGTTATGCCGGAGCAGGATGTCTTCTCCGGCGTCTCGGATGTCATTCGCTGGGTCGCACGCAACAGCACGAAGCCGGGGCGCAATCGCCGTGGCGAAACCATCGTCGTGCATGCCACGCCCGGCTGGAGCCGGGACGCTGAAAATCTCGATCCCGAGACCGTGGCGGAAGAGCTTTGGGGCGAAGTCAGTCATGCGCTGGGATTGCCGCCGATCAGGCCATCGCGCATGACGGCGCATCTCTGGCGTCAGGGTCTCGTCGATCAGCCCCTCGGCGAGACGTGCCTCTATTCGTCCGAGCACAGGGCGGGCGTCGCGGGTGATTGGTGTATCGGCCCGCTTGCCGAACATGCTTTCGAAAGCGGCGACCGCCTGGGACGCGAGATCGTAAGTTCTCTGAGGTAACCGCCACCGGCAGAGTTCCGTGGCGAGGCGATGTGGCATCAGAAGAATTGCAGCGTTGCCTTCGAGACGCTACAACCGCTGCTTCGAGGTGCAAAAGGTATCCGATGCAAGCCACATCAGGGCGGGGCGTGCGACCCGAGCGGCCGCTCTCTCCGCACATTCAGATCTATTC
>DATBRP010000244.1:0-5235 GCA_036560245.1 Hyphomicrobium sp. | reverse complement strand
CGAAGCACGCCGGATTTCGACCTTGAGCCCGAGAAGATCCGTCAGTTCCTTTTCAAAGGCCCTGGTATCGGCGTCTTTGTCGCGGGGTTTGCGCGAAGTCGTCGTACCCGGCTGATTGCCGAGCCCCTGCACCATCGATTCGACGTCGCGGACGTTTAGGCTGCTATCGATGATCTTCCGAGCCAGCGTATCGGCGTCGTCGCGCCCGATCAAGGCGCGGGCGTGCCCGGCCGTCAGCTGCCCTTGTTGTACCAGCGCCTGTACGCCCGCCGGTAACTTCAAAAGCCGGAGCGTATTGGCGACGTGGCTGCGGCTCTTGCCGATGATCTCGGAAAGCTGCTCCTGGCTATAATCGAAACGTTCGACAAGTTCGCGATAGCCCGTCGCTTCTTCGATGGCATTGAGGTCCTGGCGCTGGACGTTCTCAATGATCGCCAGCTCGAGAAGTTCGCGATCGTCGAGTTCGCGGATGATAACGGGAACGGTGTGGACGCCGGCCTTCTGCGCCGCGCGCCAACGCCGCTCGCCGGCAACGATCTCATAGCCACCCTCCATGCCGTTCGGACGCACGACGATCGGCTGCACGAGCCCCTTGGTGCGGATCGACTCGGCCAGCTCCGCAAGCTCCTCGTCGCGGAAATCCTTGCGCGGATTGAGCGGGCTCGATTTGACTTCGGCGATCGAAACCATTCGCTGCTCACCTTCAGGCGGCAAGCGATGTCCGAGGGGCGCCGGTTCTCCGATCAAAGAGGCAAGGCCGCGGCCGAGTCGGCTCTTCGGTACAACGGAGTTCATCTGCTAGTCGTCCCCTGCTTGGTTATTCCAACGTCTTAAGACACGAGCCGAAGCTCTTGTCTTTAGGCTGCTTTATAACGCTTCTCGCGCTCGATGATTTCGGTCGCCAGGCGAATGTAGGCTTGGCTTCCGGCGCAATCGTAGTCGTAGAGAAGGATCGGCTTGCCGTGCGACGGCGCTTCGGCGATGCGCGTGTTTCGCGGGATCACCGTCTCGTAGACCTTGGGACCGAAGAAGGCGCGAACGTTCTCGGCGACTTCCCGAGACAGCGACGTGCGCGCATCGTGCATCGTCAGAACGACGCCCTGAATCTCGAGCCGCGGATTGAGCGTCGCTCGGATCTGTTCGATCGAATCCTTGAGCTGCGAAATACCTTCAAGCGCGAAGAACTCGCACTGCACCGGCACCAGCACGGCGTGCGCCGCCGTCATCGCATTGAGCGTGAGCACGTTGAGGGACGGCGGGCAATCAATCAGAATGTAGCTGAAGTGCGTATCGGCCGGGCGCGCGCGCTGTTGGCCGACGAGCGCAGTCACCGCGTCGCGCAATTTGAATGGGCGTGTTTGATCGGCGACGAGCGCGCTATCGATTCCGACGAGATCGCTGTTGGCCGGAACCACGAAAAGCCCCGGAACGGCTGTTTTCAGCACAGAATCGAGGATCGTTGCGCCGCCCGTCAAAACGTCGAACGTCGTCTTGAAGCGCGATTCGATATCGATGCCGAGGCCCGTCGATGCGTTCCCTTGCGAATCGAGATCGAGAACGAGCACCCGCTCCCCGACCGCCGCCAGTGCGGTTCCAAGGTTGATGGCCGTCGTCGTCTTGCCGACGCCACCCTTCTGATTAGCGATGGTGACGACACGCGGACCCGCATGAGCGCCACCGGCGCTTGAAACATAGCCGGCCACGGGATCACTCCTCCCTTTTGGGCTTCAACGCTTTGAGCAACACGACGCGGGCGTCAGCATCCGTCACGCTCGGCTTCAACTCGTAGGCAAACTGCCAACTTCGCGCCGCTTCTTCGACTTCGGCCGCGACCTCGCGACCTTTCAAGAATAACCCGAGCGTAGAAGCCGAAAAGTACGGTGCGGCGATCTCGACCAGTCGTGGAAGTGGGGCGAGCGCGCGCGCCGTAACGCAGTCGACTGCCTTTACCTTAGCGCGAGTCTCGAGATTTTCGATTCGCATACACAGGATGTCCACAGCGATGCCCGATTCGCGGGCGACCTCACGCAGAAAGGCGACCTTGCGGTTGTCGCTTTCGACCAGGATATGGCGAGTCGCGCCGGTTTCTGCACCCATAATTGCGAGCACAAGGCCCGGAAACCCGGCGCCTGAGCCAATATCAAGCCAGGTTCGGGCCTCGGGCGGTGCATATTGCCAGAGCTGGGCGCTGTCAGCGAAATGCCGGTGCCAGACATCGCCGAGGGTGCTGGGAGCAACGAGATTGATGGTCTTTTGCCACCGTTTCAGCAAATCGGCGTAGATGACGAGCCGATCCCTCGTTTCACGTGAAATTCCGAACGCCGCCTGAAATGATTCGGGGCTGTCGACGCGCGCCACGGTCTGCATCACGCCGTTTTACGGTCGCGGCCAGCCTTGAGCCGAGCCAAAAGTGTCAATAGCGCTGCCGGTGTCACACCTTCGATTCGCCCGGCCTGCGCGATGGTCGTGGGCCGATGCCGGACCAACTTCTGGCGCACCTCGGCAGAAAGACTCCGAACATCGGCATAATCAAAGTCATCGGGGATTTTGATGGCTTCGTCGCGCTTCAACTGAGCGACGTCCTCATCCTGACGGCGCAGATAAGCGGCGTAGCGGGCATCGACTTCGAGCTGAGTCGCGATTCGGGGCTGGATGTTGCCGATCTCAGGCCAAATCGACATGAGCCGATCCAGCGAAATATCTGGAAACACGAGCAATTCAAATGCCGAGCGGCGGCGGCCGTCGCGATTGACGGCGAGCCCATGCCGGGCCGCTTCCGTCGGCGTTAGCGAGAGTTGGTTCAACAAGTCGAACCCTGCGCGAAGCGCTTCTTCCTTCGCCTCGAACTTCGCCCGGCGATCGGCACCAACGCAGCCCAGGGCAATCCCTTCAGGCGTCAACCGCTGATCGGCGTTGTCGGCCCTGAGCTTCAGCCGGAACTCCGCCCGCGACGTAAACATTCGGTAGGGCTCGGAAACACCGCGTGTCACCAGATCGTCGACCATCACTCCGAGATAGCCCACGGTCCGCGAAACAATAAACGGCTCGCGCTGACCGCCCGCCGCCAAAGCCGCATTGATACCGGCCAGCAAGCCCTGGGCGCCCGCTTCCTCGTATCCCGTCGTGCCGTTGATCTGCCCGGCGAGAAACAAGCCCGGCATGCGCTTGACCTCAAGCCCCGGCGTCAGCTCGCGCGGATCGACGTAATCGTACTCGATCGCGTACCCCGGCCGCGTGATGACGACGTTTTCGAGCCCCCGCATCGTCTTCAGGAAGGCCGCCTGAACCTCGACCGGCAGCGATGTCGAGACGCCGTTGGGATAGATCGTGTCGTCGTCGAGGCCTTCCGGCTCCAGGAAAATCTGGTGCGAGGTGCGGTCGGCGAAACGCACGACTTTGTCCTCGATCGACGGGCAGTAGCGCGGCCCGACGCTCTCGATTTGGCCCGAATACATCGGCGAACGTGCGAGATTGGCGCGGATGATGTCATGCGTTTCCGGCGTCGTGTAGGTGATTCCACAGTCGATTTGCGGCGTTGTGATTCGCTCCGTAAGGAACGAGAAGGGCACCGGATCGTCATCGGCCTTCTGCATTTCGAGGCCTGACCAATCGATCGATTTGCCGTCGAGACGCGCCGGCGTGCCCGTCTTCAGCCGTCCGAGCGCCAGACCCAGCGCGTAGAGACGATCCGACAGCTTCAGCGCTGGGGCTTCCCCTGCCCGGCCGGCCGGAATTTTCTGCTCGCCCATATGGATCAGACCGTTGAGGAACGTGCCGGTGGTCAGCACCACGGCCCCGGCGTCAAGCAGGCGGCCGTCCCCCGTCAACACGCCTTCGACCCGACCATTCTCGACGATCAGGTCCTCGACTCCGCCCTCGATGACGTCAAGGTTGGGAATCGCGGCGATCTCCGCCTGCATCGCCTGGCGGTAGAGTTTGCGATCCGCCTGCGTCCTGGGGCCATGAACCGCCGGTCCTTTCGACCGGTTGAGCAGGCGAAACTGGATTCCGGCCGCGTCCGCGACCCGGCCCATTAGGCCGTCGAGCGCATCGATCTCCCGGACGAGATGGCCCTTACCGAGCCCGCCAATGGCCGGATTGCACGACATCTCCCCGATCGTGGCAGCCGAATGCGTGACCAGCGCCGTACGCGCGCCCATCCGCGCCGAGGCGGCCGCAGCCTCAGTCCCGGCGTGTCCGCCGCCAACGACGATGACATCGTATGTCCGATCACTCATGCGGCAGGGATTACCGCATCTGACGGCCCGGCAAAAGAGCACTTGCAGCCCCACCCGGCTTCAGCGGGCCCCAGTTCGTTAAAAAAGGATTCACGTGAAACACTACCAGCTTCCCACCAAGGCGACATTTGGCGGTGAAAATGGATTCACGTGAAACATACAACGACGTTTACCTTTATTTACCGATGCAAAACCGGCTGAAAATCTGATCCAGCACGTCCTCGACGTCGACCCGGCCGATGATTCGACCGATGGCGTGAGCAGCCCGCCGGATATCCTCGGCACGCAGCTCGATCGCCTCTGAACTGCCGTCGAGGAACGCTGCGATCTCCCCCTTCGCCGCTTCGAGGCTCTGCCGGTGCCGCGCCTGTGTCAAAGCCGGCTCAGTCCGGACCCCAACCGTATTTCGAGCCCGTTGCGAAATCTCGGCAACCAAACGATCCAAACCCTCGCCCGTTAAAGCGGAAATCGCCAAACCGTCGAATTTCGAGTCACCCTCGAGATCGGCTTTGGAACGAATTGCAAGACTTGTTTCACGTGAAATCCCCTGCGGCGGATTTGAGTCACCAGGGGCCATAAGCCAGACGACCAGATCGGCCTCGCGCGCCGCCGCAAGACTGCGCCGGATGCCCTCGCGCTCGACGTCGCTCATCGCCTCGCGAATACCCGCCGTATCCGAGACGATGACCGGCAGCCCGCCCAAATCCAAGCGCACCTCGATAACGTCGCGTGTCGTACCCGCCTCTGCCGAGACGATGGCCGCGTCGCGTCGTGCCAAGGCGTTAAGCAGGCTCGACTTGCCGGCATTCGGCGCGCCGAGCAGCGCTACGCGATACCCCTCGCGCACGATCTCTCCGCGATGCTCATCATCGAGATGCGCCGTGATCTCCGCGGCGAGAATCGAAGCGCGCTTGCGGGCTTCCGCAAACGACGATGCCGACACGTCCCCTTCATCGGAAAAGTCGATCGCCGCCTCCGTCAGAGCGGCAACCTCAAT
>DATBRP010000243.1:0-4217 GCA_036560245.1 Hyphomicrobium sp. | reverse complement strand
GAACGGCAATTTCGTTCCGATCACGATTGTCGTCGAAAGCCCGATGACGGACGCTGACCACGTCAAGGCGATCCATCTTCTCTCGACGGCAAACCCCGTCGCGCACGTCGCGACATTCCGCCTGTCGCCGATCAACGCCGTTGCCCGCGTTCAGAGCCGCATGCGGCTCGCCAAAACGCAGGACGTCGTGACGTTGGCGGAACTCTCGACAGGCCAGATGCTGATCGCGACGACGTTCGTCAAGGTCACCATCGGCGGCTGCGCAGACTGAGAGGACGAACGATGGCCACAAATCCCCGCATCAAACTTCCTGACAACGCCAAGGTCGGCGAGGTCATCGAGGTCAAGACTTTGATCAAGCACATCATGGAGACGGGCAATCGCCACGACAAGAACGGCAAGCTCATCCCGCGCGACATCATCAATACGTTCGTTGCAAAGTACGGCGACGCCCAAGTTTTCCGAGCCGAATTCGGACCCGGAATCTCGGCCAACCCCTACGTGTCGTTTCAGATGCGTGTGCCCGGCCCCGGCGTCTTCGAATTCGCCTGGACCGACGGCCACGGCACCACCACCGTCGCCACCGCGCCGCTGAACGTGTCGTAGCGAGAGAAAACTTCCTCATTCCCATCATGGCCGCGAAGGCGGCCATCGACGCGAGCATCCACAGCCATCATAGAACCGAGCGGTCCCTACGGACGGCTGTGCGGGCCGCACCAGCCGGGGAGATAGGACGCCGCGCTGCTTTTAGCGAACGCGAGCGCCTGCTCCAACGCAGTGTCGGGATCGGCTTTGATCGTCTTGGAATCGACACGGCGGCGTAGTGCGTCGGCCCAAAGGAACTCGCTGAAAGGCGTCGTATCCTTCGCATAACCACCGGCGAACCGCAGTTCGCCCGCGAGGCTGCGATAGGGATCGTCTTCCATATCGGCAACGGTCTTCGGTAAACTCGTCCGCGGCTGGCGAACGCCCTCGGCATCGAAAGGATGCATCCAGCCGCGATTGTCGAGAAAGGTCCAGAACTCGTCTTTCTCGAGCGCGCGAAGATCGGCCATCGTTGTGGTTAGTATTTCTTTCACGCCCTCCTCGTGAAGCGCGCGCGCCAAGTGATGATGGTCGACGACATAGAGCCGGCTTTTCGGCCCCCGTACCACAGGGATCATGTGTCGCCCGAGAAATCCACCGGTCTTTGAGATGTCGAGCGTGCGCCATTCTTTGCGCTTCTGTTCGACCTCGCGCATGCCGACCGTCATCTGCGTCGGCCGCAGATCGGCGATGGCGATGGAATGCAACATGGGAGACTGCGCGTGAGCGTGCGGTTCAGACATGGCGACCATCCTCACTGACCCATTCTTACTGGCTATGAGCGGCGATTGCGATCTGCGCGAAGCTTGGCCCAATAATCGAGGCGTTTTTTGATCTCGCGTTCGAAGCCGCGCTCGGGCGGATCATAATACTGCGGGCGTCTTTTAAATTCATCGGGAAAGTAATTCTGGCCCGAGAACGCCTCGGGCTGATCGTGATCGTAAAGGTAATCCGAGCCGTAGCCCTCTTCCTCCATCAGTTTTGTCGGCGCGTTAAGGATAGTTTTGGGCGGCGACAGCGAACCGTGTTCCTTGGCGGCGCGCATCGCGGCTTTGAAAGCGACGTAATTGGCATTCGATTTCGGCGCCGTCGCCATGTAGACCGTCGCCTGCGCAAGGGCAAGTTCGCCCTCCGGCGAACCGAGAAAATCGAACGCCTCTTTGGCGGCGTTGGCGACAACGAGCGCTTGCGGATCGGCAAGCCCGATATCCTCGACCGCCATACGAACGATGCGGCGCGCAATAAACAGACGATCCTCGCCGCCGTCGAGCATACGGCAGAGATAATAGAGCGCCGCGTCAGGATCGGAACCGCGCACGGCCTTATGCAGCGCCGAGATCAGGTTGTAATGCCCTTCGCGGGACTTGTCGTAGAGCGGCGCGCGGCGCTGCACGAGCTTCACGAGATTTTCGCGATCGAGCGGTTTGCCCTTCGCAGCGACAGCCGCGAACACATCTTCCGCGAGATTGAGAATGGCGCGGCCGTCGCCGTCGGCCATACCTTTCAGAGCTTCGCGGGCGTCTGGATCGAGCGGCAGCGGACGGCCGACGTCGGCTTCCGCGCGCGTCAAAAGCGTTTCGAGTGTTTCGTCGTCGAGCCGGTTGAGAACCAGCACGCTGGCACGGGAGAGCAGAGCAGCGTTGAGTTCGAACGACGGGTTCTCCGTCGTCGCGCCGACAAGCGTGATCGTGCCGTCTTCCATGTGCGGCAGGAAAGAATCCTGCTGCGAACGGTTGAAGCGGTGAATTTCGTCGATGAACAGCAGCGTGCCCTTGCCCTGCTCGCGCAGAACCTTGGCGCGCTCGAAGGCTTTCCTCAAATCCGCGACGCCGGAAAAAATCGCCGAGAGCTGTTCGAACGCCAGATGCGTCTCGCCCGCGAGCAGCCGCGCGATCGTCGTCTTACCGGAGCCCGGCGGCCCCCAGAAAATGAGGCTCGGCACACGCCCGCTTTTCAGCATCCGCGTCAGCGTGCCGTCGGGCCCGACAATGTGATCCTGGCCCGCAACCTCCGGCAACGACTTCGGACGCAGCCGGTCGGCCAGCGGCCGCGGCGCGCTTTTTTCTAATCCTGCAGCTTCAAAGAGGTTGGCCATCGGCCCCTATATAGAGGGGCGCCGCCGCCGTTCCAAACGCTAAGCGGGCTGAGTTATCCGTCATCCTCGGCCGAGCGATCCCGGCAACGCCGGATCACGCGTTCGAGGATGACGATAAAAAGTTAGTTCCTGACCGCAACGTTGACCGTTTTTGCGGCGCCGGAGGTAGCTCCCGAATGATCCGTCACCTGAACGTCGAAGCGCGCCTTCGGAGCGGCCGAGCCGTCGTGGGCGAAATAAACCTGCCCGGCGGCCAGATCGGCCTGTGAGAATGTGTTGACCGGCAGCTTCGGCGCGTCGGCGAGTGCCACGAACCCGCCCGCCGCGTTCGAGATTTCGAATTTCAGGTCTTCCGGCTTGTCGTCCGGATCGACCGCGTTGATGTCCGCAAGAGTGATGCGCACCGACCGGCCCTTGCTGACGGTGAGATCGAGATCGCCGGCGAGCGTCGGCGGAATGTTGCGAACGTGCGCGGAAAGTTCAGCCCCGTCTTCCATCGACAGGCGGCCGTACTTGATCTTGCCGGACGCGCTGCCGGTCCGCTTGAGCGAGAAAAGCTGCTGAACGCGGACGTCGCCCTGAACCGTGCCGTGAATTTCCGCCGTATCGGATTTAACGTGCCCGAAGAGTTTGCCGCCTTCCTGCACGATGACTTCGGATGCCGTGACGCCGCCCTCGATATAGCCCCAGACCTCGACCCGGCGGCCGCTCGTGACTTCACCCTGCAGCACGGCGCCTTCGCCGATAATCAATACACCCTTATTAGCGTCGGACATCGGCAAGCTCCCGTAACACGCAAAACTGATCCGACCGTCGGCCACGATTTTGTCAGCTTCTCGACCGCCGCATGACGTCCGCACGAATGGCGCCGTTAACCTTGACGGAGTTTGAATGTCGAAAGACGGCCGCTCGTCTCGTCATGGCCGCGAAGGCGGCCATCCACGACAGCGATCGGCAATCATCGTGTTGAGGATTGCCGCGGTAGGCCTGCGCCAGAACAACGAAGGAAAGCGTTGGGCGACACGCCGTGCCCGCCCAACAATCAACTACTCAAGCGAGCGTCACGTCCTCGTGGAACTGGTTGCTGACGAGCGTCGGCTTCACGTAACCCGCGCGGATCGTGAAATCGCCGAAGTGCTCGCCCTCTTCGCGTTCCTTCGCGTACCTGAGGAGTATCGGCTCTAGCAGCGCCAGAATGCGAGCGTCATCGACGTCTTGCGCATAGAGCTTGTTCATGCGCGTGCCGTTGAATGCAGCACCGAGGTAGAGATTGTAGAGGCCCGGCGTTCGTCCCACCAATCCGATCTCGGCGAGATAGGGCCGCGCGCAACCGTTCGGGCAGCCGGTCATGCGAATGACGATGTCGTCTTCTGTCAGACCGGCGCGGTCGAGCACGTCTTCGATCTTCGTCACCAAACTCGGCAGGTAGCGTTCGCTTTCGGCAAGCGCCAACGCACACGTCGGAAGTGCGACGCAGGCCATGCTGCTTCGGCGCAGGCCCGACGACGTCGTGAGAGAAACGTTGTGTGCCTCGAGG
>DATBRP010000242.1:0-4905 GCA_036560245.1 Hyphomicrobium sp. | reverse complement strand
TCGACCCGTTTTTCAACGTCAACACGCCGGACGATCTCGCAGTCGCACATACCTTGATCGGCAAATCCTGAGAAAGATAAGAATCATGGCCGGAGAGTTTCATTCCAACGCGCCTTCACTACCGCTGTTCGGAATCGCGGGTTGGTCGAACGCCGGGAAGACGACGCTGATCGAGAAGCTGACGCGGCATTTCGCCGATCGCGGTTTGCGCGTCGCGACGATCAAGCACACGCATCACAAGTTCGACATCGACATTCCGGGAAGCGATACGGCCCGGCATCGAGCTGCCGGAGCGGTCGAGACGGCAATCGTCTCGGGTTCGCGCGTTGCCGTGGTCGAAGAAATCGAAGCGGCGGGGGAACCGGCGCTCGAAACCGTCGCGACGCGGCTCAATCCGGCCGACATCATTCTCGTCGAAGGATATAAATCGGCGGCGATCCCGAAGATTGAAGTTCGCCGCGCCGCAGTTGCGCCTGAGAAGCTGCTCGCTTCCGGCGATCCGCTGGTGCTCGCCATCGCGGCCGACTATGAAGTCGACGGCCACGAAAAGCCGGTTTTTAACCTCGATGACATTATCGGCATCGCGTCGCTGATCGAACGGACCTTGGGGCCGTTCAAAAGCCTGAGACAGCGCGCTTAAGCCGCTGATTCACGGCCCGGCGGGGCCCTGCCCACCCTTGTCCTTGACGCCGCTGCCTCCGATATGAAACGACACAGTAGATTACATTAACAGAGGCTTCGATGCCGGGTCAGGCAGCCAACATCGATCAGCATCTTGTCGATCCCTTCGGACGGGAGATCGAGTATTTGCGCGTGTCTGTTACGGACCGCTGCGACTTCCGCTGCGTCTACTGCATGTCCGAGCATATGACGTTTCTTCCCAAGCGCGATCTCCTGTCGCTGGAAGAGCTCGACCGTCTCTGCGCGGCCTTTGTGCGGCACGGCGTCAAGAAGCTGCGCATCACCGGCGGCGAACCGCTCGTGCGCAAGAACATCATGTGGCTCTTTCGGGCGCTTGGCCGGCACCTCGAAACCGGTCAGCTTCGCGAGCTGACGCTGACGACGAACGGCAGCCAGCTCGAAAAATTCGCCGGCGACCTCAAGTCGGCAGGCGTCAATCGCATCAACGTCTCGCTCGATACGATTGATCCGGTCAAGTTCAAGGCGATCACCCGTTGGGGCGATTTCGACGGGGTCATGCGCGGCCTCGATGCGGCGCAGAAGGCCGGGCTCGGAATCAAGATCAATGCCGTGGCGCTCAAAGGCGTCAACGAAGACGAAATCGGCGATTTGATCCGCTTCGCGCACGGTCGCGGTGCCGACTTGACCCTGATCGAAACGATGCCGCTCGGCGACATCGGAGAAGATCGCACCTCACAGTATCTGCCGCTGTCGATCGTCCGCGCACGGCTGATGGAGCACTTCACGCTCGAAGACAATCCCTATCGAACCGGCGGCCCGGCGCGGTACGTGACGATCAAGGAAACGGGCGGGCGGCTCGGCTTCATCACGCCGCTGACGCACAATTTCTGCGAAAGCTGCAACCGCGTGCGCGTGACGTGCACCGGAACGCTTTTCATGTGCCTCGGCCAGGAAGACGCCGCAGATTTGCGCGAACCATTGCGCGCTTCGGCCGACGATACATTGCTTGACGCGGCTATCGTCGAAGCCATCGCGCGGAAGCCTAAGGGCCACGACTTCATCATCGACCGGCGTACGAAAAAACCGTCGGTCGGCCGCCACATGAGCGTGACCGGCGGCTGATCCGCCGAGGCGGACGGTCAGATTTTTACGAAAGCACCGTTCTTACGATCTGCTTGATCTGTTCGAGCGTGAAGGGTTTCGCGATCGAGAGCAGCTTGCGAACGCGAAGGTTTGCGGCGCGTTCAAGCTGATCGGAAAAACCCGACATCAACACCACGGCGATGCCGGGCTTCACGGCGAGGGCCTTCTCGACAAGCGTGATGCCGTCGAGTTGCGGCATGTCGACATCCGTCACGAGCACGTCGATCGTCGCGCCGTTGGCGACGAGACAATCGAGCGCTTCGAGCCCGTCTTGCGTTACGTGAACGGTATGCCCATCCGCGCTGAGGGCGCGCCTGACGAGGTCGCGCACGGCGGCATCGTCGTCTGCGAGCAGGATCGTCGCCATAGCACAGCACCTCCGTCCGTCGGTTCGTCCCTCAATCTAGTCGACGAGCCGCCCGACGAAGGGCAGCTCCCGATAGCGGTGCGCGACGTCCATGCCGTAGCCGACGACGAACACGTTCGGACACGTAAACGCGCAATAGTCCGGCTCGATCGAAACGGCGCGCGGAGCCTGTTTGTCCAGCAGCACGCACGTTTCGATTTGCGCGGCACCACGCGCCGAAATCAGATCCTTGGCAAACGCCAGCGTGCGGCCCGAATCGAGAACGTCGTCAATCAGGATCACGTGGCGATGATGCACGTCGAGGTCGAGGTCGCGCAGGATGGACACCTGGCCCGACGACGACCGGCTCTTTCTGTAGCTCGACAACGTCAAAAAATCGACTTCGGGGGCGAGGCCGGCGGCATAGAGCGCGCGCAGCAGATCAGCGGCGAAGACAAAGCTGCCCTTCAGTACCGGGACGACGAGTAAATTTTGCGGCCGCTTTGCGGCGATCTCGGCCGCCAGCCCCTGCAGGCGGCCTTGAATTTCCTCGGCGGAAAAGACCGTCTCGATGGCAAGGCCGGTATTTGTATTGATCATGCAAACTACCTACGAATTCCCAGCGACGCGATGTGGGCAGAAACGGTGCCGACAAGGTTCCCTGTGTACACGACTGCGCCACAATCGTAATCGATTGATCCATGCGGTTTTGGCGTGTCTATACACGCACGGGCCGCAGAACGAGTCCTGAACTTTCTCCACGAAGGCCAATAGCCGTGATTCGCTTGACGAACGTCGGACTGAAATACGACAGGGGCCCTGACGTGCTGTCCGACGTCACGTTTCATCTGCGCCCCGGATCATTCCACTTCCTGCACGGGGAGTCGGGGGCAGGTAAGACGTCGCTCCTGCGGCTGATGTTCATGTCGCTGCATCCGAGCCAAGGCGAAATTAGAATGTTCAGCGAGGATGTCACCCAGGTCAAACCGCAGAAACGGGCGCAGATGCGCCGCCGCATTGGCATCGTTTTTCAGGACTTCCGGCTTCTGGAGCATCTGACCGTCTGGGAAAATGTTGCGCTGCCGTTGCAGGTCATCGGCAAAAAACCCGCGGACTACCGGGAAGACGTCACCGACCTGCTGCAATGGGTTGGTCTCGGCGATCGAATGTATGCTAATCCTTCGGTACTGTCGGGTGGAGAAAAACAGAGGGCAGCTATCGCGCGGGCCGTTATCGGCAAGCCGGAAGTGCTATTGGCCGACGAGCCGACGGGCAACGTCGATCCGCAAATGGCGCGCCGGTTGCTGCGCTTGTTCGTCGAGTTGAATCGGCTCGGTACCTCTGTCGTCATCGCGACGCACGACCATCAACTCATGCGGCAATTCAAAGCGCCGCGCATTGAGGTGCACAGGGGCCATGTCCGGATCATCTAGCCGCTTTCCCGGACGCGCCGAGCCCGCAATGCCGGGGCCGACGTATGACCCGTATGACGAGCCGACCACAATGGTGCCGGTAGGCGCGCAGGGCTATGCGCATCCCGGTGCTGCGCCCCAGACGCCATCGGAAGAGCCATCAAGCGAACTTTACGTCCCCTCCCGCAGCAGCGATCGCGGGCGCAAGATGAAGGTAACGGCGCCGGTGGTGCCACCGGGCTCCGTCACCGGCCGATCATTGACGCTCGTCATAGCCATCATGTGCTTCCTCGCCTGCCTGACGGCCGGAGCTGTCTGGATGATCAAGGAATCGTCCGATGCCTGGCTGAATGATATCGCAAGCGAAGTCACGGTTCAGGTCACTCCACAAGAAAACGGCGATACCGAAAAAGCGGTCGCCGACGTGGTGAGCTATCTCCAGAAACAGCGCGGCATCGCCAATGTTCGCGCTTTGACCTTGGATGAGTCCGCCGATCTTCTGCAACCCTGGCTCGGCTCGGGCGATGCCCTCAAATCGCTTCCCGTTCCGCGGCTGATCGCCGTTGAGGTGGATCGCAATCAACCGCCCGATCTCGCAGAGGTCGGAAAAGCTCTCGAGCGCGATTTCAAAGGCGTCTCGCTCGACGATCACCGCCGCTGGCAGCAGCAGATCCGCGCCGTTACGCGATCCTTCGCGTTGGGAGGACTCGCCATTCTGGCGCTGGTCGGCGCCGCGACAACCGCCATCATCGTATCGGCGACGCGCAGCGCGATGGCGTCGAACCGTGAGATCGTCGAAGTGCTGCACTTCGTCGGCGCTACCGACAAGTTCATCTCGCGCGAGTTCGAGAAACATTTCCTGCGTCTCGGCATCAAGGCGGGGATCGTCGGCGCGACGCTGGCGATGCTCGTTTTCATGACCATGCCGGCGATCACCGAGCTTCTCGGAGGCGGAGCTGTGAGCGCCGTCGAGATGCAGCGCTTGATCGGAACCGGTGCCCTCGATGTCCTGGGCTACGTCATTCTCGGCGTCGTCGTCGTCATTATCGCCGGCCTTTGCATGGGGACGTCCCGCGTCGGCGTCTACCGCATCCTCAATGGCCGTCACTGACACCGACCGGGGCGACAACATGGGGCTTGTGGCGATCTGCAAAATACGTGATCACAACGCCGCTTGCCGAAAGCTGCAGCTGCCCGCATTGCAGGAATCGGCTAGATTCTGGATAAGCTGCGCACAGCCTATTTTTCGCGCTCATTGCGAAGACGACCGGTGATGAAGTCTTTCTCGCAAATCATCGTATGGCTGGTGGCCCTTGCTGCCGCGGCGCTGGCGTTCGGCTTTGTGCTCTTCGCCGTATCGGT
>DATBRP010000241.1:0-3446 GCA_036560245.1 Hyphomicrobium sp. | reverse complement strand
GGCAGGGGCCGGAGGAGTGGTGGGTGCGGCCGGCGGCGTTGTCGACATCTCGTTCGCGGGCGGCGCGGGGGTAGCAGGTGTTTCCGCCGCGGCTTTCTCTGCTGCGGCCTTGTCCGCAGCCGCCTTGTCTGCAGCTGCTTTTGCTTCGTCCGCTGCTTTGTCCGCCGCCTCTTTGTCGGTAGCGGCCTTGTCCGCAGCGGTGTCGGCTTTCTCTTTCTGATCGTTGCAAGCCGAGACGCCGAGTGCGCTCACAATCGCCAATGCCACTAAGAATTTTCGCATATCGAATCTCTCCCTATTCGCACGGCCAGTATTTTCTGTGCCGCTCAGAACGCTGGAATAAGCCATTGATGCGCAACTGCCGGTAGAAATCAAGCCAATCGTCGGGGGCTCCGGAAACGCTAAATCGAACAATGTTTCGCAATGGAGTTCGGCGCGGACGCTTCTCGCGCCTGCGAAGAAAAATTTGTTCTCGGCGAAGAAAATTGCCCGTTTCCTCAGTTCACTGAGTTTAACGGTAAAGTTGCAGCGAGGCGGGCTACTCTTTTCGGCGGTGTGACATGAAGGCGAGCCGCTCCAAGAGATGCGCGTCCTGCTCGTTCTTGATCAGCGCGCCTGCGAGCGGCGGAACGAGCTTCCTCGGATCGCTCTCGCGGACGAGCGCTGGGTCGATATCTTCATGCAGGAGCAGCTTCAGCCAATCGAGCAGCTCCGACGTCGACGGCTTCTTCTTGAGGCCGGGCACGTCGCGCAGTTCGTAGAAAATCCTCAGCGCATCGCCGACGAGACGATTCTTGAGGCCGGGGAAATGCACCTCGACGATCTGGCGCATCGTTTCCGTGTCGGGAAACTTGATGAAATGGAAAAAGCAGCGCCGAAGAAACGCGTCGGGTAATTCTTTTTCATTGTTGGAGGTGATGAGCACGATCGGGCGCGTTTGCGCTTTGATCGTCTCGCCCGTCTCGTAGACGAAAAACTCCATCCGATCGAGTTCTTGCAGCAGGTCGTTCGGAAACTCGATGTCGGCCTTGTCGATCTCGTCGATCAGCAGCACCGAGCGCTGCGGCGCGGCAAACGCGTCCCACAGCTTGCCGCGCTTGATGTAGTTGGCGATGTTCTTGACGCGCTCGTCGCCGAGCTGGCCGTCGCGCAGCCGCGAAACCGCGTCGTATTCGTAAAGTCCCTGCTGAGCCTTCGTCGTCGATTTAATGTGCCATTCAATCAAAGGCGCGTTGAGTGCCCTTGCAACTTCAGCGGCGAGTACCGATTTGCCCGTTCCCGGCTCGCCTTTGATCAGCAGCGGCCGCTGCAGCGTGATCGCGGCGTTGACGGCAATCTTCAGGTCGTTCGTCGCGACGTAGGAGGAGGTGCCTTCGAATTTCATGGAAAGATGTCGCCCGCGGGTTTGGCCTTCGTCCAACGTAAGGGCTGCTGGAAACGGTGGGCAAGGTGACTGAAGCGCACTGCACAGCAAAAGTATTATACGCGGGCGGTGCGGCCGGACATGGCTGCGTAACTTCAAGCCTATGTAATGATTGCGACAAATCACGTGACTTTGATTTCGTATGCTCCCCTTGGAGCGCTTGACTCGGAGGTGCCGCCCCATAGATAAGGGTCGGCCGAACGCGGCCCCGATTCTCAAAGGTGGCCGTTCGTTTGGAGACTATCGGCGCGAGCACACGTGGCCTCCGGGGAGGCGGACGATGAGCAAGACCATCGCGACAAAGGCGGCGAAGGGAAAATCCGCCGGCGGGAAAGCTGTCGCCAAGGCCGTGACTTCGGCCAAGGGCGGCAAGGCTCCGGCAGCCAAAGCTGCTGTCGTCAAAAAGAAGACGGCGACAACCGCAACAAAACCCGCATCGGCCAAGGTCCCGGTGGGGAAGGCGGCGGTTACAAGCAAGCCGGGACTTCAGAAGCCCGCTCCACAAAGCGCACCGGCACGAACGATGGCGGCCGCTAAACCGGCCGCATCGAAGAAGTCAGAGGGTACGAACAAGAAGATGGCTCCGCGCGTAAAAATTGCAGATATCGTTCTTCCGGCTGGCTACAAGCCCTCGGATAGCGAGCCGTTTATGAATGATATGCACAAGGCTTATTTCCGTAAGCGGCTCATCGAGTGGAAAGACGAAATTCTGCGCCAGACCCGCGAGACGCTGGCGATCCTGCATGAAGATTCAACGCAGCACGCAGACCTCGCCGACCGCGCGACGTCCGAAACCGACCGCGCGACCGAACTCAGAACCCGTGATCGTCAGCGTAAGCTGATCGCCAAGATCGACGCGGCGCTGGGGCGCCTCGAGGACGGCACTTACGGATATTGCGAAGATACCGGCGAGCCGATCGGCCTCAAGCGCCTCGACGCCCGCCCGATCGCGACGCTGTCCGTCGAAGCCCAGGAGCGCCACGAGCGCCGCGAGCGCGTCTATCGCGAGGAATAACGGCATCTTCGCAGGTCTCGCCACGGATTTTGTCTCATTCCGTGACTCGGTTTCACCAGACGTTAATAGAATCGGCCGACATTTCTCTCTGAGCACAGCATAAGCGCCTGGAGAAGGTCGAAACCCGTGGCCGTCCGTCATCTTCGCATGCTGGCCGTATTGGCCGTCGCCGCGACCGCCGGCGCCTTTGTTTCTCCGGCGCTCTGGGCCGGCCCTTCAAGGGCGCACTCTGGATTGGCCGCCGTCAACATTTCAGGTCTGCGGCCGCCCCCGCTACAAATTTCCAAGGTGAGCCGCGTCGTGCTGAAAGCCGGTGACCGCCGGATCGCCAGCGCCGTCAGCCCGCTCGACCTCCGCAAACTTTCGATGTCCGATTTCGGCGACGTCGAAGAGCGTCGCTGACCTCTCCAACTTCACGATTGTCGAGACTCGCGTGGATGGCCGCCTTCGCGGCCATGACGGGAAAAAAATTTCTCCCTGGGACGCCCCTCTATTTCCCACTCCATGGCCGGGCCTGACCCGGCCATCCAGAGCCTCCCGTTCGGTCCCTAAAGCTGAGGCGGGCCGGCATCCGGATCGGCCGGTTCGGCGCTGCGCCCGAACATGGGCTGACGCCTCACGACGCCCGGCGAACGCACCGGCGCCACATCGGCAACACGCTTTTGAGACGCAGCAATCCCCGTCTCTATGACGACATCGACCGGCCCCCCGGTCATCAAAAGATGCTCGACGTCGTCGCGCCGGATCAGCACCAGCTTTCGCCGGCTGTCGACGTTCGCGTAATCGACGACCTCGAGCCGGCGCTCGGCTTTTGGTCTGAACAGCAGGGCCGAGGCCGTGGTGCCGCTGAGATAGGCGCGCACGAACACGGCGATAGCGGCGCTGGCCAGCGCCAACAACGCCAGTATGAAGGTCCAGAAAATATAACTTTGCATGCCTGCCTCGTCTCGCGATGTGCTTGGCCGTGCCGTTTCAGAATCTTGCAATCGTCAACGATCAAGACTCTCA